>JACCUM010000316.1 GCA_013811805.1 Geodermatophilaceae bacterium
GCAGATAGGTCCACCGCGTACGCAGCATGCTCGACACCGGTGGGATGCACGCCCCCGCGACACCGGCGGCGGCAAACATGATCCATCTCGACTGGTTCTCCCGGACCGCCCACAGGAACGCCGTCCCGGCGACCACGAACACAGCGAGGATCGGCAGCAGCACCCGGCGTTGCCCGTACGCATCTGCGGCGCGGCCGATCAGCGGACCGAACAGCGACGTGGTCACCGCACCGGTCGCCGCAACCGCACCGCCCAGCGCGTACGAGCCGGTGTAGGCCTCGACCACGAGCAGGCTGCCCAGCCCCACCATGGACAGCGGCAGACGCCCGAGAAAGCCGACCGCCACCATCGGCAGCGCGTGCGGGGTCCGCAACAGTTCCTTGTACGGCCCGAGCACCGCGCGCCCCTCTCCTAGCCCGGGAACACGCTAACGGAGCGAACAGCCCTGCGTCCCAATTAAGGCTGCGCGGTGCTGAACCGACTAAACCTGCCAGCTTTCCCGCCGCCAGGCGGCATCCCAGAACATCCACTCATATCGAGCGGTGGCAGCGAAGTGCGCGCGGGCCCGTGCCTCATCGTCTCGGCCGAGTCCCTGGCCGGTCCGGTCGGTCAACGCCAGCACCTCGGTGACGACCGCGCGAAACTCGTCGCCCGCGTAGGTGTCGATCCAGCGTTGGTAGCGGTGGTCCGGGGACCCTCGGGTGACAAGTGCCTTGCCGATCTCGGCGTAGATCCAGTAACAAGGAAGAACCGCCGCCAGGCCATCGGCGAAACTGCCGCCGTAGGCGGTGGCCAACAGGTAGCTGGTGTAGGCGCGAGTGGTCGGCGCTACCGGCGTGGCGGCCACCGCTGCGGAGTCCAGCCCCAGCTCGGCCAGCAGGGTGGCGTGCAGATCCAGTTCGACCGCGACGGCTCCGGCCGCGTGCCGCGCGAACATCGCCGTGTCGGTGTGCAACGGTGCCTTCGCCCCGACCACGCACAGCGCCCGGGCGTAGCCGCGCAGGTAGTGCACGTCCTGGGTGACGTAGTGCCCGAACGCGGCCGGGTCGAGGCTCCCGTCGCTAAGCCCGGTCAGGAAAGGGTGGGCCAGGATCGCGAGATAGATCTGCTCGCTCTCGGCCCACAGCCGGGACGACCAGCTGAGGGGTTCGTGCGGCTTGGATCTCATCGCGCCCATGCCGCCGCCAACACATGAGCGGCCTGCTGCGGGTCGTCTGCTGCACAGATGGCCGAGACATAGGCGGCCCCGGCCAGGCCCGCTCGGTGCAGCTGGCCGGCGATCTCGGCGTCCAGGCCACCGATGGCCACGCACGCCAGCGTGGTCGAGGCAACGATCCGGGCCGCGCCGGCCAAGCCGATGGCCGGGTCGTGCCCCGGCTTGGTCGCGGTGTCGCGCACCGGACCGACCCCGAGGTAGTCGACCGTGTCCGCCGGCCAGACTGCAAGCTCTGCGAGCTCGCTGGTTCGGCCAACTGAGAACCCCAGCACAGCATCCGGCCACAGCAGGTCCCGGATGATGGGCACGGGCAGATCGGAGCGCCCGACGTGCACGCCGGCAACCGGTACACCGTGCGCATGCGCGGCCAGCGCCACATCGAGGCGATCGTTGACCAGCACGGGCACCGCGCCGGCCACCTCGACGACTGCCCCCACCAGGGCCAGGAACTCCCGCGCGCTGGCAAACTTTTCGCGCACCTGCACGCAGGTGACTCCGCCCCGTACCGCAGCCGCGACCACGTGCGGCACTCCGCGCGGCCCGCACAGGACGGTGTCGGTGACGAGATAGGTCGAAAGGTCCAGGTCCCTTCCCGATGGGGTCGAGTGCGCGATCACGACCCTCACCCCAGCCAAGGTCTTTCTCGGGCTTGCGCCTGGCCGTTGGACAGCCGTACGTGGCTGGCCAGCCCGTCGCCGTCCAACAGGGCCAGCTCGTCAAGGAGGTGCACGGCGAACGAGCCCGGCCCACGCGCGGCATCCTGAGCGAGTTCCGCGGCAGCGCACAGCCCTGCAGTGGCCGTCACGGCGGCCAGCAGTGGGTCTTCGGTGACCGCGCAGGCCGCGGCGACCAGCGCGCCGAGGGCACAGCCGACCCCGGTCACCCTCGTCATCAGCTCGGCTCCGCCGGACAGTCGCACACACCGATCGTCGGCCACGATCACGTCGATCGCTGCGCTGACCGCGACCGCACCGACCCCCCAGGACAGCAGGTCCTGCGCGGCCGGAAGTGCCGCCTCGGCCTGGTCGTGCGCGTCGACGCCGCGTCCACCCTCGCCCAGGCCGGCCAGGCCCAGCACTTCCGAGGCATTTGCCCGCACCACCGTGGGTCCGATTTCCAGCAGCTGTCGAGCCAGGGCCGTGCGTACGGGAAGGGCGCCGACGGCAACGGGGTCCAGCACCCACGGGGTCCCCGCGAAGACTGCCGCCCGCGCGGCCTCCAGCATCGGGCCGTGCGTCGCCTCGTACGGCGTGCCGAGGTTCACCAGGACCGCACTGGCGATACCGGCAAAAGCGCCCGCCTCCTGCGGCACGTCGACCATGGCGGGTGCCGCTCCCACGGCGAGCAGCACGTTGGCAGTGAATGGGGCCACCACGATATTGGTCAGGCACTGCACCAGCGGCCCCTGCTCTCGGACGGCGTCCCAGGTGCTGGTCACGGCTGCTACGTCGACCACTCTGACCTTCTCTCTCCGTGATACGGACGGTGCCATAGCTGATTGCTGCCGGCCCGTTCGTCGCGAGCTTGCCCGCAGTTACCTGTCCTCGTCGGCAATCGGCCACCAGGCATGGAAGTGGTGCTGCGGGCCGTGGCCGTGACCGACGTCGAGACGATCGGCGGCGGCCAGCGCGCGGGTCAGGTAATCCTTTGCGTCGCTGACGGCGCTGATCCAGTCCGGTCGTTGTGGGCGCAAGGCCGCAATTGCTGCTGACAGGGTGCAGCCGGTGCCATGCGTATTGCGAGTCGCCACTCGATCGGCGGTCAGCCGGGTGACCTCGCCGTCGATGAGCAGCAGGTCCACGCTCTGCGGCCCGTCGAGATGTCCACCCTTGAGCAGCACGCGGGGGCAGAGTTCGCCGAGCCGCTCGACCTGAGCAAGCATGCCCTGCTCGTCGGTCGCCTCCTCCTCGCCGAGCATGTCTGCGGCTTCGGGCAGGTTCGGGGTGATCAGGTCAGCGTGCGGCAGAATTTCCTCGCGCAGCACCGCGACCGCGTCGGCCGCGAGCAGCCGGTCACCGCTCTTGGCGACCATGACGGGGTCCACGATGACGTGGCTCGGTGCCTGCTGCTTCAGCGCAGCAGCGACCGCGTGAACGATCTCGGCTCCGCCGAGCATGCCGACCTTGACCGCGTCGATCCGGACGTCTGCGAACAGAACGTCCAGCTGGGTTTTGACGAAGCCTGCCGGAATCGGGTGGATCTCCTGCACGCCCTGGGTGTTCTGGGCGACCAGGGTTGTGATGACACTCGTGCCGTATGCGCCCAACGCGGAGAATGCCTTGATATCGGCCTGGATGCCCGCACCGCCGCTGGGGTCCGTACCGGCGATCGTCAGAACGTTTGGGACGCGCACGCGAATATCAGCCGTGACCATCGGGCAACTCCCTACGCCGGTATCACCCGGATCAGGTTCTACGGTCGGCGGCGAACGTCCGCCCTCTCAGCCCGAGCCCGGGCTCCCGTGTCCAGCCGCCAACTGTAGAGGCAACAGACAACTGACGCTAGAACGCCGCTCGGCGGCGTGCGGTCAAGCGTCGAGGCGACGCTTGAGGGTCTCGAGTTCGTCGCGCATGGTGCTTGGCAGGGTGTCGCCGATCTTGTCGAACCATTCGGCGATCTGCGGGATCTCCGCCCGCCACTCCTCGACGTCCACGGCGAGCACGGCCGCGATCTGCTCGTCGGTCATATCCAGGCCGTCGGTGTCGAGGGAGTCCGCCGTCGGTACGTGACCGACCGGGGTCTCGGCGGCGGCCGCATTTCCTTCCAGCCGCTCGATCACCCACTTGAGCACCCGGGAGTTCTCGCCGAATCCCGGCCACAGGAAGCTGCCGTCCTCGTCCACCCGGAACCAGTTGACGTAGAAGATCCTGGGCAGCTTGGTCGCATCGGCGCTCTTGCCGGTCTGCACCCAGTGGTTGAAGTAATCGCCGGCGTTGTAGCCGATGAACGGCAGCATCGCGAACGGATCCCGCCGTACGACCCCCACCGCGCCGGTCGCCGCAGCCGTCGTCTCCGAGGACAGCGTCGCGCCCATGAACACGCCGTGCTGCCAGTCCCGGGACTCGGTGACCAGCGGGATCGTGGTCTTGCGGCGACCGCCGAACAGGATCGCAGAGATCGGCACACCGTTCGGGTCGTCGTACTCCGGGGCAAGGATCGGGCACTGCTTGATCGGCGTACAGAACCGCGAGTTCGGATGCGAGGACGGGAAATCGGACTCCGGCGTCCAGTCCTCGCCCTTCCACGAGGTGAGATGCGCCGGCTTCTCCTCGGTCATCCCCTCCCACCAGATGTCGCCGTCATCGGTCAGGGCGACGTTGGTGAACACCGAGTTGCCCTTCTCGATGGTGCGCATCGCATTCGGGTTGGTGTGCCAGCCGGTGCCAGGCGCCACACCGAAAAGGCCGTACTCGGGGTTGAGCGCGTACAACTGGCCGTCCGCTCCGAAGCGCATCCAGGCGATGTCGTCGCCCAACGTCTCGACCTTCCAACCGGGGATGGTCGGCTCGAGCATCGCCAGGTTGGTCTTGCCACACGCCGACGGGAAGGCCGCGGCCACGTAATGCGTCTGGTCCTCCGGGCTGGTCAGCTTGAGGATCAGCATGTGCTCGGCCAGCCAGCCCCCGTCGCGGGCCATCACCGAGGCGATCCGCAGCGAGTAGCACTTCTTGCCCAGCAGCGCGTTGCCGCCGTACCCGGAGCCGTACGACCAGATCGTGCGCTCTTCCGGGAACTGGACGATGTATTTGGTGTCGCTGCACGGCCAGGTGGCGTCCTGCTGTCCGGGCTCGAGCGGGGCACCTACGGAGTGCAGGGCCGGTACGAAGTCCCGATCGGTTCCCATCGCATCGAGGGCTCTCGCGCCGCTGCGGGCCATCACCAGCATGGACACCACGACGTACTCGGAGTCCGTGAGCTCCACCCCGAACATCGGCTCGTCAGCCTCGATCGGGCCCATGCAGAACGGGATGACATACATCGTCCGGCCGCGCATGCACCCCCGGTAGAGCTCGGTCATGATGGCCTTCATCTCGCTCGGGTCCATCCAGTTGTTGGTCGGGCCCGCATCCTGCTCGCGGACCGAGCAGATGAAGGTGCGGTCCTCGACCCGGGCGACATCGGTCGGGTCGGAGGCGGCATAGAAGGAGTTGGGCTTCTTCGACAGTCGGGTGAACGTGCCCGCTTCGACCAGCTTGTCGGTCAGCCGGGTCCATTCAGCCGGGCTGCCATCGACCCAAACGACCCGCTCAGGAGTGGTGAGCTCGGCTACCTCGCGCACCCAACCGAGCAGCCGCTCGTGACTGGTGGGGGCGGTCTCCAGTCCGGGGATGGCAACCGTGGTCATCTCAACTCCTAGCGTCGGCGACGGAGACTGATCTGCGGGTACGGGACGGAGATGGCGCACCGTCGCCGAACCCAGCGTGAGGTCCGACCCGACGTACGTGGGGGATTCGATGCACACTACCGGCGCCGTAACGCAGGCGAAACATCTGGCTTGTGCATCCGATCACATGAGCATCGACAGCGCGGTACGGCGTACGTTTTTGTCATGACGAGCCCCGCAGCGGCGCCGCGCGGCGCGCGCGAGTTACTCGTCGGTGCGCCGCTGCCGGTGAAGCTGGACCGGTCGTTGTCCGCCGCCGATGTGCAGGCCGGCCTGGCCGAGCTGCTGCCTGTCCTGGCGGCCGAGCTGGCCGAGGGGAGCACGGTTGCCGATCCGCTGCGCCGCTGGCAGCTGTTGTCGGCGCTCGGGCGAACCGACCTCGTCCTCGCTCGTCTGCTCGAAGGTCATCTTGACGCCCACGCGATCCTCGCCGAGGCAGGTCGGTCGGCCGTACCAGGTGCCTTGTACGGCGTCTGGGCCTCGGCCTCCGGCGGCACCGGCCTGAACCTGCACCGGGAAGCCGACGACGACGACTGCCCCTCCGGCCACGATCCTGAAGAGCTGAGGCCGGCCGCCCAAGACGCCGTTCTGCGCGGGAAGATGCGGTTCTGCTCCGGTGCGCTGCTGCTGGACCGCGCGTTGACCACATGTCGGGACCCGGCCGGGCAGCTGCAGCTGCTCGACATCGGGGTTCGCGACAGCCGCCTTTGGGCGGTTCCCGGCAGCTGGCCCGCCCTCGGGATGGATGCCAGTGCCAGCCTCGACATCGAGGTCGACGACCTTCCCGTCGATGCTCACGCCGTGGTCGGGCCACCCGGCTACTACGTGAAACGCGCCGGTCTGCATCTCGGCGGGATCGGTGTGGCTGCGGTCTGGCTGGGCGGTGTCCAGGGGCTGGTCGACGCGACGGCGCGGGTGCTCGGCGATCGGGAGCCGGATCCGCATGGCCTGGCCCACCTGGGTGCGGTGTCGGTCGCGGTAGAAGCGGCCGCCGCGACCATGCTGTCGGCAGCGCAACGGCTCTCCGGTGCTCCGGCGCACCCAGTCACCGGGCTGTGCGACCTCCCGCCTGAGCAGTTGGCCAGGATCGCGTTGATCTGTCGCAGCGCTGTCGAGGCCGCCGCTCAGGTGGCGATCCAGCGACTGCCCCGCGTCGTCGGGCCGGTGGCGCTGGGCCGGGATGGGGAATTCGCGCATCACCTGGCCGACCTCGAGGTGTTCGTGCGACAGCACCACGCCGAGCGTGACCTGGCCCGGCTGGGGGCGGCGGAATTCGCCGAGCCCTGGACGAACGGCTCGGTGTCCGACCAGTCCTGGCGGTTGGCGTGAAAACCACCAATTGGAACGGCCCCCTGATGAGGCGTCCGCCTCCGGCCAAGCCCAAGCGTCGAGGGGCTCTCGGATGAGCCGGGTGATCACCGCGCCGGGCCAGCAAGCATCCCTGTGGACCGCGGCGCTGGATAACCTCGAGCCGCACGAGCCGACCGACCTGCTCGAACTCGGCTCGGGAGATCGACTCGTGGTCGCCGTCCCGCATCCCGACGACGAGTCCCTCGCCGTCGGGGGCCTGTTGCAGCGACTGCACAGCACCGGCGTGCAGATCGTCCTGGTACTGGCGACCGCGGGCGAGGCTGCCTACGGCGCGAGTGGCGGCCCGGCTCTCGCGCTCGGCCGGATCCGCATCCGGGAGTTCCGCGAGGCGATCGCTGCCCTCGGGCTGGACCCGGTGGAGGTCCACCAACTGGACCTTCCGGACGGGAGACTGGTCGAGTACGAGGCAGCGTTGCTGGAAGCATTCACCCGCACACTCAGCGCGCAGCCGCCCGGGGCACGGGGTCGTACAGCGGTACTGGCGCCCTGGATCAGGGATCCGCATCCCGATCACCAGGCGGTCGGCCGGGCTGCCGGCGCAGCGGCTCGACGCGCGGGATCGGTGCGCTGGTCCTACCCGGTCTGGATGCGGCACGTCCTGCACCCTGAGGATCCGGAGATCCCGTGGCCGGATCTCCGCCGTGTGGCGCTGCGCTCGGCGGAGCGCAAACGCAAGGGGGCGGCGATGGGGATGTACGTGAGCCAGCTCTACGGGCCGACGCCGGAGATCGGACCAGTGCTACCGCCGTACGTCGTCGAGCACTTCACCGACGGGCACGAACTGTTGATCCGGCCGGCGCCCGACGACGATGAGGTCGGGGCGCACTTCGAGGCTCTGTACGAAGGCAACGCCGACCCCTGGCAGGTCGGATCGAGCCGGTACGAGCAGCGCAAGCGGTCGATCCTGCTGGCCTGCCTGCCTCGGCTGCGCTACCGCCGCGCCTGGGAGCCGGGCTGCTCGCTCGGGCATCTGACCGCCGAACTAGCCCAGCGCTGCGATCGGCTCGTCTCCAGCGACATCAGTCCGCGGGCGGTCGCCCGGGCTCGCGAGCTGGCCGGTGCCGACAACGTCACCATCGACGTGGCCCAGACGCCCGTCCACGCTCCTGACCTCGACCCCGGCAGCTGCGACCTGATCGTGCTGAGCGAGTTCCTCTATTACCTACCCGACCGGGCCCGTGCTGGCACGATCGAGCTGGCCGCGAAGCTGCTCCAGCCCGGCGGCCACGTGGTCGTCGCTCACTGGCGCGGGCACCCCGCCGACGCGCACTGCTCGGGGCAACAGGCCAACGCCGAAGTTGTCGCCGCGCTCGGATCGAACCCGGTCCATCACGTCGACGAGCACTTCGTGCTCGACGTCGCTACTGCCGCCGACCTCGATGTCGGATCCCGCGCCGCTGAGCATGGTGACCGGACCGACCGAGTTGCGCCGGCCGACGCCGCCGAACGAACATGACCATCCGGGACCTCGGTCGACTCGTGGACGTCGTCGTCGTCGTGCCGGCTCGCGACGAAGCCGATCGGATCGTCAGCTGCCTGCACAGCGTCCGGATCAGCCTGCGACAAGCCGCTCAGGCCGGAGCAGTGGGGCACGTCGCCGTTGCCGTCGTGGGCCACCACTGCGCCGACGACACGCTCGGCCGAGCCGAACAGGTCCTTGCCGATCTGCCGCATGTCCTGGTCACCGATTCGACGTCGACCTCGGTCGGAGACGTGCGCGCGTTGGGGGTCAGAGCGGCGTTGGATGTGCTGCCGGGCCGAGGAGGCTCTTCATCCGGATCGAGCCGTTCGCTGGTTGGTGGCGCTGCCCGCGAGGTCTGGATTCTGAACACCGACGCGGATTCCATCGTGCCGGCCAGCTGGGTGACCGACGTGCTCGCTCATGCCCGCAACGGTCACCAGGCGGTCATCGGAATGGCCGCGCTGGCACAAGCCGGTGCAGCGACGGCCAATGGCGCGGCCGGTGCTCCCGGCGAAGCTGCAGGTGCTCCCGGCGCGACCGGTTCAACCCGAGCGAGGCGGATTTCCGCAGCGCAGACGGCGTACCGCACGATCATCCGCGCCGGGCTCCACGGGGACTCACACGATCATGTGTACGGCGCCAATCTCGCGGTCCGTGCCGATGCCTACGCCGCCATCGGCGGGTTCCGATCCGTGCCGGTCGGTGAGGATCGGGCGCTGGCCGACGCTGTGGTCGGTCATGGGCGTTCGGTCGTACGCCCGCGCGATGTCCTGGTGACCACCAGTGCACGCCGGCACGGCCGGGCCGTCGGCGGCTTGGCCACCCTGCTGGACACCCTCGACCGTGCGTTCCCGGACGGCTCCACCGGTTGACCGGAGGTAACGCAGGACCGGTCGCGCTCCAGAGCAGGTTCCAGGTTTCTGCCGACGAAGTGGTCAGCTACGACAGGGAACCGGCCGTCGCAGCTGCAGTGAGTGACCACTTCGTGGCGCGGAGGGAGTCGCCGACAACGACGCGGACGCACGCGGCCGAGTGACGAGGGCAAAGGATGGGTAGGAAGGGGGGCATGTCCCTGCCTAGGAATTGCGATGTCGTCGTTGTCGGTGCCGGGCTGGCCGGGCTGGCCTGCGCCACCCGGCTGTCGGAGACCGGCTTGGACGTCCAGGTCATCGAGGCATCCGACGGCGTGGGCGGCCGGGCCCGAACCGATCGGGTCGACGGCTTTCTCCTGGACCGCGGCTTCCAGGTGCTGAACACCGGCTACCCAGAGGTGCGGCGGCGCATGGACGCCGACGCTCTGGACCTGCGCTACTTCAGCCGGGCGATGCTGCTGCACGTGCAGGGAACCGTGGTCCGCCTGGCCGACCCTCGCCGGGAACCCTTGGCTGCGTTGGCCACGGTTCGCGCGCCGATCGGCTCGCTGCGGGACAAGGCAGCGCTGGGCGCGTACGCCGCCGCCGTCGGCTTTGCGCCGAGCAGCGTCCTGCTGGGACAGCGCGACCGTACGGCGATGGCAACCTGGCAGCGGTACGGGATGTCGCCCCGGGTGATCGATCGGGTGCTGCGCCCGTTCTTCGCCGGACTGCTGCTCGAGACCGAGATGACCACATCCGGGCGGTTCGCCGACCTGATGATGCGGATGTTCGTCCGGGGCGACTCGACCGTGCCGGCGGCCGGTATGCAGGCTCTCGGTGCGCAGTTGTCGGCCCGGCTGCCGACCGGGAACCTCCACCTACTGACACCGGCGTCGAGGGTTCATCCACTGGCTGTCGAGACCCCAGCCGGGTCGGTGACGGCTCGGGCCGTCGTCGTGGCCACCGATGCCGACGCAGCGGCCGACCTGCTCCCAGGTGTGATCGCGCCGTCGTGGAAGGGCGTCACCACCGTCTACCACGCGGCCGAGGAGTCTCCGTTGACGGAACCGACGCTGGTGGTCGACGCGGAGAAGTCACCGATCAACAACACGGTGGTGGTGACCGAAGCTGCGCCGTCGTACTCCCCCGACCACCGGGCCCTGATCGCCACCTCGCTCGTGCACGGCCCCGACCTGGACCGCCTTGCCGTGGACGACGGCGCGATCCTCGGGCACCTCGCCCGGTTGTACCGCACGAGCACGTCCGGGTGGGAGCGCATCGCCGCGTACGACGTACCGCAGGCACTTCCGTCGATGGCCGCGCCGCACGAGTTCTGCAAGTCCGTACGGACCGACGGCGTCTACGTCTGTGGTGACCATCGCGACACCAGCTCCCTCCAGGGCGCACTGGTGTCCGGACGCCGGGCCGCCGACGCCCTCCTGTCGGACCTGCGAGTCGTCGTCGAGGATAGTGATCCGGCCGACTCGTCTGGCCGGAACGGGGGGTGAGCCGGCGGCTGTTCGTGGCGCTCATGCCGCCCCGTGCAGCGCTGGAGGAACTCGATGCGGTGGTTGCCCCGCTGCGCGACGAGCAGCCATCGCTGCGCTGGACCCGTACCCAGGCCTGGCACCTGACCCTCACGTTCCTCGGCGCGGTCGACGAACCTACGGTCAACAAGCTGGCCGTGGGACTCGCCCGGGTCGCCGCGGGGCAAGGGCCGATCCGGCTCGCCGTCGCTGGGGCCGGACGGTTCGGTCAGCAGGTGCTGTGGGCCGGAGTGACGGGCGAAGTGACCGGCGACGATCGGCCGCTGCGGATCCTCGCCGACTCGGTACGGGCCGCCGCCCGCCACTGCGGCGTGGCGGTCGAGACCCGGCCGTACAGCGGGCACCTCACTCTCGCCCGAGGAGCGGCCGGTGTCGATCTGCGCCCCCTGGTTGATCGGTTGCGCGGGTTCACCGGCTCATCCTGGATGGCGACCGACCTGTTCTTGGTCGAGAGCCGGCTCGGCGCCGGATCTGGGCGGACCGCGCTGCACGAGCCGTACGCGCACTGGCCGCTGCGCCAACAGCGCTAGCTCGGCCGGTCGAGTCCCTCCGCCAGACCCGCGCTGGGGGGCCGAGCCGCGCCGTCAGATGCACCGGTCAGCTGGTCTACTGGGACGACTTGGGCTTGGTGGCCCGGATGATCGCGGCATGCATCTCCGGCGCCGCCTCGTGGGTGAAACTCACCTCAGCATCGACGAAGCCGGCGGCTTTCAGGCCGTCGAGGTATTCGCTACGGGACAGTGCGCCGGCGATGCAGTTGACGTAGGACCCGCGACGGACCCGCTCTTCTGGTGTGAGGGTGTCCTCGGCCACGACGTCGGAGATCCCGATCCGCCCGCCGGGTACGAGTACGCGGAACATCTCGCTGAGCACCGCCGGCTTGTCCGTGGACAGGTTGATGACGCAGTTGGAGATGACGACGTCGACCGCCTCGTCGGACAGCGGCACGGCCTCGATGTCTCCGCGCAGGAATTCGACGTTGCTGGCGCTGGCTCTGGCGGCGTTGGCCCGGGCCAGGTCGAGCATCTCGTCGGTCACGTCGACGCCGTACGCGAATCCGGTCGGTCCGACCCGCTTCGCCGAGAGCAGTACGTCGATCCCGCCGCCCGAGCCGAGATCCAGGACTCGTTCCCCTTCGCGGAGTTCGGCCACCATGAGTGGGTTGCCGCAGCCCAGGCTGGCAGCGACCGCTTCGGCTGGTAGGCCGTCGGTGAACCCGGGCTCGTACACGCCGGCCCCGGTCCATCCGTCATCCGCGGCGTTCGCTGGAGTGCAGCAACTGGTCGAACAGCACTCGGACTCGAGCGCTCTGACCTCGTCAGCGGTAGCGCCCCCGCTGGCTGCGGTGGCGGCTTGGGCGTACCGGGCGCGCACCTGCTCGCGCAACGCGACGTCTCCGGACTGGCTCATGGCAACTCCTAATATCGATGGTTGTCTATGTCTTGGTGAACTGACCATGCACGGGATATCGACAGATGTCAATACGTGCGTCAGACTGAGTTCGTGGCAAACCTGCCGATCGTCTCGTCCGGCTCGATGTCGGCGATGTGTTGCGCGCCGCTGGTCCGCGAACCGCTGAGCGCTGCGGCTGCGACCGAGTTGGCTCGCCGGGTCAAGGCGATCGCAGACCCCACCCGGCTTCGCTTGCTATCGCTGATCGCAGCCTCCGACAGCGCGGTGTGCATGTGCGATCTGATCGCACCGGTCGGGTTGAGCCAGCCGACCGTGTCGCACCACCTCAAGATCCTGGTCGAGGGCGGGCTGCTCGATCGGGACAAGCGCGGGGTCTGGGCGTACTACTCCCTGGTCCCCGGCGCCCTGGATTCGTTGTCCGCGGTACTCAGCACGCAGTCCGCCGCCGCTGACTTCTCCAACCGTTAGGCGCATTACGGCGAAATCCCAGCCGGATCGTGACCGTTATGCGCATCACGGCCCAAGAGGGCTCGATCCGGTTCAGTCGTGCGCAAGCAGGGCGTGCGCGGCGTTGTGCCCGCCGATGCCGCTGACCGCACCCCCGCGTACGGCGCCGCCGCTGGCCGCGTAGACCAAGCGCGGCACATCGGTCTCGACCCCCCAGCTGCCGGTCTGCGACTCGTCGGCCGCCCAGGGCCAGGATAGATCGCCATGGAAGATGTTGCCGCCGGGCATGGCGAGCGCGGCTTCGACGTCCAGCGGCGAGGCAGCCTGCAGGCACGGGGCACCGGCAGCGTCCAAAGCCAGGCAGTCCTCGAGCGGTTCGGCGAGGATGCCGTTCAATCCCTCGACAGCCAGCCGAGTGGCCTCGGTCCGTACGGCGTCGTTGTCGTGATCGAACAACGCGGTCGGCGTGTGCAGGCCGAACAGCGTCAGCGTCTGATAGCCCGCAGCGTGCTCGGACGGGCCGAGGATGGACGGATCGGCCAGCGAGTGGCAGTAGACCTCGAACGGCAGCGGGTCCGGCAGATGCCCAGCCGATGCGGCGGCGTACGCCGAATCCAGCTGGGTCGCAGCCTGATCGACGTGCAGGGTGCCGCCGAAAGCGACCGCGGGATCAAGTCCGGACCGCAGTTGCGGCAGTCGGGTCAAGACCATGTTGATCTTCAGCTGGGCGCCGACCGGACGCGCTGACGGCGTACACCCGCGCAACCCGTCCAGTACCCGCGGCGCCACGCCCGACACCACGGAGTCGGCCGAAACCGTTTGTACAGCACCGGATTCGTCGGTCCAGGTCACCACCGCCCCGGTTGCGTCCACCGCGACCGAGGTGACAGTCGCGCCGACGGTCAGTTCCGCGCCGAACCGCCGGGCTGCCTCGGCCATCGAGGCCGACACCGCCCCCATTCCGCCGATCGGCACTCGCCATTGACCGGACCCGTTACCGATCAGGTGATACAGGAAGCACCGGTTCGCGAGCCCGTCGGCGGCGTGCAAGTCGGCGAAGGTGCCGATCAACCCATCGGTCAGTGCGACGCCGCGTACGTGATCGTCGGTGAGCGACCGCCCGACGAAGTCGGCCAGCGGTAGCTCGCGCAGATCGGCGAGAACCTCCGGATCGCGCAGCCGGGACTCGATCTGCTTCGCGGTGGCCAGGGGTTCGAGCAGGGTCGGCGCAAGGTCTTGGGCGAGGGTTTCCATCCGGGCGTAGAACTCGTACCAGGCGTCGAAGTCGGCGCCCGAGCCCGTCAGGTCGAGAAACGACTGTCGGGTGCGCTCGCCGGCCGGGCGATCAACCAGCAGACCGACATCGCGTCCCGATCGATGCATGGGGGTGTACGAGGAGACCGTCCGATCGACAAGGGCCACCGTCAGCCCGAGGTCGGACACGAGCTGATCGGGCAACAGGCTGACGAGGTAGGAGTACTTCGACAGCCGTACGTCCACGCCGGGGAAGACGGCCTCGCTCACCGCGGCCCCGCCGACGTACCCCAACCGCTCGAGCACCAGTACGGATTTTCCCGCTTTGGCCAGGTAAGCGGCAGCGACCAGACCGTTGTGCCCACCGCCGACCACAACCACGTCGTACTGGCTGGCACCCATGCTCGCCTCCGACAGATCGCCCGACCTCCCGAACCGACTCGGGGCCGCCCTTGAGTCGAATCTATCGACTCAGGGACGCCCAGGATCGGCGGTACGGTGCCCCGGGTGAGCACGGAGAGCAAGGTGGGCAGCGTGAATCAGCGGGCGGCCAAGGCGCGGCAAGCAGCAATCGACCTGGCCCTGACCTATCCCGAGGCATGGCAGGACGAGCCGTGGGAGGGCGACCTCGTGGTCAAGGTGCGCAAGAAGGTCTTCCTCTTCGCCGGCGCCGACCCGAGAGACACCCGGTGGCCGGTCGGGATCGGACTGAAGCTGCCGGTGTCCAAGGACGAGGCGCTGAGCCTTCCCGGCGCCACCCCGAGCGGGTACGGCTTGGGCAAATGGGGATGGGTCAACATCCCCTTCGATCAGGGTCCAGTCGATCCCGAGCTGATCGGCGACTGGATCGAGGAGAGCTATCGGGCGGTGGCCCCGAAGACCCTTGCCGCCCGTCTGGATGAACCGCCCGACCACCGGCCCTGAGGTCGCCCTTAACGTGGGGGCATGCCCGCTTCGATGTTCACGCTGACCCGTGGCAGTGGCCCGCCGCTGCTCCTGATCCACGGCCTGGGGTCGTCGTCGGCCAACTGGGCGCCGATCCTGGACCGGCTGGCAGCCCACCGCAGCGTCATCGCCGTCGATCTGCCGGGCTTCGGCAAGAGCGATCCGCTGACCGGCCCGGTCACCATCGCGACACTGAGCGACGCCGTGGAGAAGTTCATCGATGCGGAGGGCCTGTCCGGAGTCGACACCGTCGGCAGCTCGATGGGCGCCCGGATGGTGCTGGAACTCGCCCGCCGTGGTGTGGGCGGTCGCACCGTCGCTCTAGACCCCGGGGGGTTCTGGAGCGATGGTCAACGCCGGGTGTTCGCCGCGACTATCGGCGCCTCCATCAAACTGATCCGGGCGCTGCAGCCAGCCATGCCCGCACTGACCGGCAACTTGGTCGGCCGAACCGCGTTGCTCGCTCAGTTCAGCGCGCACCCTTGGTCGCTTCCGGGCCCGCTGATCCTGGCCGAGATGCGCGCCTTCGCCGCGGCGACGAGCCTGGACGAAGCCTTCGCCGCGTTGGTGCACGGGCCGCTGCAGGCCGGTGCTCCAGCCGGAACGACCCCGGGCACGGTGGCCATCGGCTGGGGACGCCAGGACCGGGTCACCCTGCCCAGCCAAGCCGAGTTGGCCACCACGCGATTTCCAGACGCCACCCTGCACTGGTTCGACCGGTGCGGACACTTCCCGCATTGGGACCAGCCCAAGCAGGCAGCTCACCTCATCCTGGCGAATACCGGCTGAGGCAGGTCAGCTTCCGCGCCGTGCAGTTCGGTCGGTTCGAGAACGGCAAGGTGGTCGAGCGCCGGGGCAGCAGCGACCAGCTCGGCATGCTCAGCCAGTGAGGTCTGGCTCCCTGATCAGCGGACGTCGACCAGGTCGACGACGAACAGCAGCGTCTCACCGGGCTTGATCACTGTGCCGGACCCGCGGTCTCCGTAGGCCATGTGTGCCGGGATCGTGAGCCGGCGTCGCCCGCCGACCTTCATGCCGACGATGCCCTCGTCCCATCCCTTGATGACGCGGCCGGCGCCGAGTTGGAAGGTCAGCGGCTGACCGCGG
The DNA here is from genome assembly GCA_013811805.1 of Geodermatophilaceae bacterium. GTDB lineage: Bacteria > Actinomycetota > Actinomycetes > Mycobacteriales > Geodermatophilaceae > JACCQS01. Next base: position 16,001 of record JACCUM010000316.1, read on the forward strand.
TTCCAGGACGAGTCGAACTCCTCGCCGCCGGAATGAGTCACTCCGACGTAGTGGGCCTGAATATGGGATCCGCTGACCGCCTTGGCGCCGTCGCCGACGATCAGGTCCTGGATCTGCAGATCCGCCGGCGGCGGACCCTCGGGCGGGTCGACGTCGGGGGGGGTCAATTCGCTCACTGGTGACTCTCGCTATCTGGATTGTCGGCGACGGAACGCTTGCGGTCACCGAGCATTGTGCCCGGGCGTGCGCGATCATGAAGCTGTGCCCACGACCGGCCGTACCGAGGTGGTTCCAGTTCCGTGATCGCAAAGAAGACTGACCCAGGGAAAGCGGTCGGGGCGGCGAAGGTGGAACCGCCGACGCTGGGCTTCGCCGGCGCCGCTGCGTTCGAAGCATGGGTGGCCGAGCACCGCGACGACCCGGTCGGGCTGTGGCTGCTGATCGCCAAGAAGGGTTCGGGCATCGAATCGGTGAGCTACGACGAGGCCCTCAAGGTCGCACTCTGCTACGGCTGGATCGACGGGCAGAAAGCCAAGGGCGACGACAAGACCTGGAAACAACGCTTCTGTCCCCGTCGGCCGCGCAGTGTCTGGTCCAAGCGCAACGTCGGGTTCGTGGCCGAACTGAACGAGGCCGGCCGCATGCAGCCCGAGGGGGTCGCCGAGGTGGAGCGGGCCAAGGCGGACGGGCGATGGGCCAAGGCCTATGACGGCTCGGCGCAGGCTGTTGTCCCGGATGACCTCCGGGGCGCACTGGACGCCGTACCTGCGGCAGCCCTTGCCTTTTCGGGTCTGAACTCGACCAACCGGTACGCGATCCTCTACCGCGTGCAGGACGCCAAGCGGGAGGAGACGCGGGCGCGGCGGATCGCCCAGCTCGTCGAGATGCTGGCCGAGGGCCGTACGCCGTACCCGCAAGGCGTCCTCGGCCCGAAAGGCTGACGGCGTCATGGTCGCAAGGAAGCAGGACGCGCCGAAGGTCGAGCCGCCGAGCGTGGCCTTCGCCAGCGCCGCCGCCTTCGAAGCGTGGGTGGCCGAGCACCGCGACGACCCCGTCGGGCTGTGGCTGCTGATCGCCAAGAAGGGCTCCGGAATCGAATCGGTGAGCTATGCCGAGGCCGTTCAGGTCGCGCTGTGCTACGGCTGGATCGACGGCCAGGCTCGCAAGGGCGACGACGACACGTCGTACCGGCAACGCTTCTGCCCGCGACGTCCGCGCAGCGTCTGGTCCAAGCGCAACGTCGGGTACGTCGCCGCACTCACCGAAGCCGGTCGGATGCAGCCGGAGGGCATCGCCGAGGTGGAGCGGGCCAAGGCCGATGGGCGATGGGCGAGGGCGTACGACGGTCCGGCCGCCGCCGAGGTGCCAGCCGATCTGCTGGCCGCACTCGACGCCGTACCCGCTGCCGCCCTCGCCTTTTCCGGATTGAAGTCGACGAACCGGTACGCAATCCTCTACCGCGTTCAAGACGCCAAGCGGGACGAGACGCGAGCCCGGCGGATCGCGCAGTTCGTGGAGATGCTGGCCGAGGGCCGTACGCCCTAGCCGTCCGAACCGTTCCGAGCCGGAACGCTCCCGCACCAGCGGGCGTCTCATCACCGGTGAGCGGGCAGTCGGTCGCCGAACTGACTCAGACGCAGAGGAGATCTCATGACCACCGTCAGCAACCAGGACTGGGCACAGCAGATCGCCGGTGCGACCAGCGCCCTGCGCCGGCGTTCGCATCGAGCTGGAGTCGCCGCATTCTCGCTGGGAGCCGGGTTGCTGCTCAGCGCGTGCACGACGTCGTCCTACAACTGCACCAACTCGGGCTGCGACGTCTCGCTCCGGGGGAACGGCTCCTCGACCGATTTCGGCCAGGACGGGGGCGACACTGTCCAGCTGGTGTCGAGCGCGGACGGCGTGGCCACCATTGCCTACGACGGCCAACAAGGGGCCTGCTCATCCGGAGAGACGATCGGACTCGGGCAGGCCTCGGTCGAGTGCACCGAGGTAGGCGACGGCAGCGTGGACTTGATCATCAGCAGA
>JACCUM010000329.1 GCA_013811805.1 Geodermatophilaceae bacterium
GATCCGGACACCGGAGTCCTGCGCGCAGCGGCGAATCCTCGCGGCATGCAGGGCTACGCCGCCGGCCGCTGAGAACCGCAGCACGACGGCTCCAGCCGCTCCATCTCTCCGCCCTTATTGCGCACAACGGTCACGAGAACGCGCGCTACGTCGCCCGCATGCGCACAACGGTCAACCGAACGCGCGCTACATCGCACATATGCGCATAACGGTCAGGGGTGGGTGTGTCCGGTCAGGGGGTCGGGGCCGGCTCGAGCGCGGGCAGATCGGGGGCGTAGTGCCGGGCCGCGGCCTCGCTGGCCACCCGCAGCGCCCCGTCATCGGGCCGGAAGCCGCAGCCGGCCAGCCAGGTGGCCAACATCCGGTGCCCGCCGAAGGTGAGTACCGACTCGGGATGGAACTGCACACCCTCGATCGGCAGGCTTCGGTGCCGTACGGACATCACGATCCCGCTGCGCGTACGACCTGTGACCTCGAGGTCGTCGGGCAGGTCCTCCTCCGTGGCCGCCAGCGAATGGTAACGCGTCGCGGTGAACGGCGAGGGCAGTCCGGCCAGGACGCCCACCCCGTCGTGGACCACCTCACTGGTTCGTCCGTGCAACAACTCCGGGGCACGAATTACCTTGCCGCCGAAGGCCACTGCGATCGCCTGATGCCCTAGGCACACGCCGATCAACGGAAGCCTACGGTCGGCGGCCGCCTTCACCAGCGGCACACTCATCCCAGCATCCTCCGGACGTCCGGGACCCGGCGAGATGAGGACCCCGTCGAACCCCGAACCGTCCAGGTCGGCGACGCCGACCTCGTCGTTACGCCGTACGACACAATCGGCTCCGAGCTGGGCCAGGTACTGCACCAGGTTGAACACGAAGCTGTCGTAGTTGTCCACGACCAGGATTCGGGCGGCGCCGTCGGTACCGGCCGAGTTCATCTGCGTGGGCTCACTCTGTACCCACGCTCGTTGCGCAGGCTCACTTGATACCCACGCTCACTCGACCGTGATGTCGTTGTACGGCAACATCGGCTCGACCCACGGGAACACGACGAACAGCAGCAGCGCGGTGACTGCCGCGATCAACACCAGCGAGCCCACGACCTTGCCCGGCAGGCCGCCCGGCAGGATCCGCCAGATCCAGGTGTACACGGCTAGTTCTCGGTCAATGCTGGTGGCCCGTCCGGAAAGTCGGCTCGCGGCAGACCCGGACCGTCGAGGACAGCGTGCACGATCAACCGCTGCGCGGCGGAGAACTTCGGATGGCAGGTCGTCAAGGTCAGGTACGCCGCCGTCGGTTCGACGTCGGTGTCAGAGACCCCTGGGATCGGGAAGACCACCTCGACGTCCTCCGGCGAGACGATCTCCTGGCCGGGGATCCCACTGGGATCGGTGTCGTAGTCGCCGGAAGCCGGGTCGCCCATGACGCGGTAGGTGAACCAGGTCTCCGCCGTCTCGATCACGATTGCGTTTCCAGGCAGCAGCCGATCGAGGTCGAGGAACGGCGAACCCTTGCCCACTCGGTGCCCGGCCAAGGCGAAGTTGCCGAGTTCACCGGGCATGGCGGAGTCGACGTAGTGGCCGGGCCCTTGCAGCAGCTCATCCGGGTCGGTGCCCTCGACGACCACCTTGACGTAATCACCGCCGAAGACCGGAATCCGGATGCGCGCGAAGCCATCCCCGAGCGGGACGGTCGGTAAGCCACCACCGGGCAGGTCCGGCCCGAGGGTGGGATCGAGGGCCGGGTCGTCCTCCCAATTCTGAAGCAGTTCCTCGGTCAGTTCCTCCTGCCGCTGGTTGGTGAATATGTCGGTGACGAACAACTCGTAGACCACGAACAGCAACACGATCAGCCCGAAGGTGATCAGCGTCTGGCCGAGCCCTCGGATGCCGGTTCGCACCAGGTCACGGTTGCTGCGCGGGCCCCTGCTCGCAGCACTTCCCCGGACCGCCTTGGCTGGTGTGCTGTCCCGCCCACGCGCTTTGCGGTGGTGGGCACCATGCCGACCCCCCGGAGGGGCCGCCTGCGATTCGTACGATTCCGGAATCGGCTGGGCGTCGTCCCATCCGCGGCCGGCGTCCTGCGTACCGTCGGTACGCATCGATTCTCCGTCCGCCCCGTGCTTGCTCATGCCGCCCCCGCATACCGCAAAGTCAGGGGTTCATCGTAGGCCGGGAGCACAAGGTCGGTCTGAGCCTGCACGCTGAACTCGAGGCCGAAGCTGCGTACCGCCTGCAGGAGCAAGGCAACTCCGGAGGATTGCGCGAGGGCCGCCCGGATCTTCTCTGGGTCACCGATCGCGTCGATGCGGAACGGCGGGGAGTACGTACGGCCCTGCAACAGCAAGGTGTTGCCCACGCAGAGCACGGCGCTGGTGGCCACGATCCGTTCTCCCATGATCGTCACCGCGTCCACCCCTGAGGCCCAGAGCGCGTTGACCACCGCCTGGACGTCGGACTGGTGGATGATGAGATCGTCGGGCCGGGCCCCGGCAGGCAACTCGCCGCCGGCCTCGCGGGGAGCATCGTCGAGGTTGATCGTCACTCCCTGGCCCTGCATGGCGGTCAGCCCGGCCGAGCTGGCGCCCAGTTCGGCAACGGCGCGGGCGATGGCAGCCCCGGCGTCGAGATCCTCGGCCCGGGCCAGCGCGGCCCCGGTCTGCTCCTGGAGCTCGGCCAAGGTGCGCGACTGCTGGTCGGTACGCCGTTGCTGGTCGTCGATCAATCCGATCAGGCGGGTTTCGGGCCCGGCCCGAAGCGTCGTACCGCGTGCGGTGATGGCGGTCGTGGCGAACAGGAGTCCCATCAGGACGGCGCTGAACACGGCCAGGCCGCGCCACATCGACGTCCGACGCACTGCTCCCCCTCCCCGGTCGGCATTCCGCTGCACCGAGCGGGCTCCCCGCCCCTGCCGGATGCTCGCCTCTGCGCAACTACGCTAGTACGACGGCCCGCACTCCGATGGCGCGGCGCAGGAAAGGACGAACTCAGCGATGCCCAAGTCGAAGGTCCGCAAGAAGCCGGTCTACACACCGCCCGAGGACGTTCTCCCCGGCGCTGCGGCGCGCGCCCGTGCCCGTCGGCCCAGTCCTCGGTGGTTCGCCCCGCTGATGCTCGGGCTGATGCTGATCGGCCTGCTATGGATCGTGGTCTTCTATGTCGCCGGAGACAAGATAGCGATCATGAACTCGCTGGGTCCCTGGAACTTCGCCGTCGGCTTCGCCGCCATGGTCATCGGCCTGGCCATGAGCATGAAGTGGCGCTGAGCCGTCGCCCAGAACGACACGGTTGTAACTATCCCCAGGTGTGGACAGAGCTGGGGATAGCCCGTTCAGCCTCGATCAAACCTCACTGTCGGTAGCCGAATCGAATCCACAGGGTTGTGGATGAAGGAGGTCAGCCGACCAACTCGAGGATCGTCGGGTTGGCCGTCCCGCCGCCTTCGCACCGGCGCATGATGCGCTCCGGCGGTCAGCTCACTAGTTCGAGGATCGTCGCGTTCGCCATGCCGCCGCCTTCGCACATTGTCTGCAGGCCGTAACGGATGCCGTCGCGGCGCATCCGGTGGATCAGGGTGGTCATCAGCCGGGCGCCCGAGCCGCCGAGCGGATGCCCGAGCGCAATGGCCCCACCGGTTGGGTTGACCCGCTCCGGGTCGGCCCTGGTCTCAACCAGCCAGGCCAACGGGACGGGGGCGAAGGCCTCGTTCACCTCGAACGCTCCGATGTCGTCGATGCCGAGCCCCGACCTGGCCAGTGCCTTCGCCGTTGCCGGGATGGGTGCGGTCAGCATGATCACCGGGTCGTCACCGGCCAGCACCGCGGTGTGGACCCGGACCAGCGGGGTGAGACCGAGTTCGGCCGCCCTGTCCGGAGTCGTGACGAGCAGCGCCGCACAGCCGTCGGAGATCTGCGAGGCGTTACCCGCGCTGATCACTCCGTCCTCGGCGAACGGTGTCGGGAGGGTGCCGAGCTTCTCGATCGTGGATCCGCGCCGGATCCCCTCGTCCGCCTTGACCATCCCGGCCTCGGTCGGGATCGGCGCGATCTCGTCCTCGTAGAGTCCGGCATCCTGAGCGGCGGCGGCTTTGGCGTGCGACTCGATGCTGTAGCTGTCCAGCTGGGTACGGGACAGGCCCCAGCGCTGGGCCATCATCTCCGCGCCCACGCCCTGGTTCGGGAAGACACCGTCGTAGCGCTGCAGGAACATCGGCCCCAGCGGCAGTCCGACATCCGTACCGATCCCGGCGCCCATCGGTACCCGGCTCATCACCTCGACCCCGCCGGCGACGACCACATCACACTGGCCGCTCATCACCGCGGCGGCGGCGAAGTGGACCGACTGCTGGGAGGAGCCGCACTGCCGGTCGATCGTCGTACCGGGCACCGATTCCGGCCACCCGGCGGCCAGGACCGCGTTGCGGCCGACGTTGAACGTCTGCTCGCCGACCTGGCTGACGCATCCCCAGATGACGTCGTCCACGACCGCCGGGTCGATGCCACTGCGTTCGACCAGCGCATTCAGGACGTGCGCGGACAGGTCCACCGGGTGTGTCCCGGCCAGACCTCCGCCCCGCTTTCCGACCGGACTTCGTACGGCGGCGCAGATGACGGCGTCAGGCATGGCTTCGAGAGTAGGCCCGCACCTGGGAAACTGGCACCGTGAGCTTCCCGACGCCAGCGACACCTCCGCCTCCGCCGACGCCGACTGCATCGCTGAGTTGGGCGCCGCGACCCGGCGAGTCTGCCCTGGCCGTCGTGGCCGGCGCGGTCATGGCTGCCCTGGGATTCACGGTGGACCCGACCGGGCGATGGCTAGTGTGGGCGGCCGCGGCGCTACTGTTCGGGATCGCCGTGGTGGACCTGGTCGTCCGGCCGAGACTGCAGGCCGACCCGTACGGCGTGACCGTTCGAGCACTCGCCGGCGCGACGTCGGCGCCCTGGTCAGCGGTCGAGGTGAGCCTGCGCCAGCACCAGCGGTTCGGCCGCAGTGTCGCGACCCTCGAACTGGAGTTGCACGAGAAGCTGATCATCCTCGGTCGTCGCGAGCTCGGCGCCGACCCCGAACAAGTCGCCCAGCAGCTGGACCGGCTGCGGGTCGGCCTCTAGCCCCCCGTTCCGGGACGTTATGCGCATAACGTGCGGATTTTCGGCCGATTCCGGGACGTTATGCGCATAACGTCCAGGGG
>JACCUM010000360.1 GCA_013811805.1 Geodermatophilaceae bacterium
CCGCCGCCGGCAACGATCACGTCAATCATGAAAACCGCCCCATTCAACAAGGTTGCATTTCGCCAGCTGCTCCGCGCAGTCCGGCGGCGCGCACACCCGCACCTCCGCGCCGAGTGCCCGCAACCGCGCCGCGAGTCCCACCGGCGGTTCGACGTCCCGCGAGACCCATACGTCGCCAAAGGCACACGTACTTCGCGAATCCCTGATTTCCGCAGGTTCTGGCTTCGGTCGGAGATTCTGCGGCACGACCCGGGTCTTGCCGCAAGGCCCCCGGTGCGCTATACGTTGAGAGTGGCAAGGAGTGGGCAACCTCCTTGCCTTTGCCTTGTGTCGTCCGCTGTGGACGGACAAGCTCCTCTCGAAGCGGTGACGCGCCGCGTACGGTGATGCCGCCGCTAGCTGAACACACCTGGGGCTCATCCCTCCCCGTCCTCGTCGGTGTCGGCGGTGGCCGGGTCGCGCAGGGGCCGCAGGCCGCCGCCGGCCGGGGTGGAGGCGCAGAAGCTGTAGCGGCCCAGCACGTTGAGGTTCGCGTGCTTGAGCGGGGAGAGCCGGGCGACGTCCTCGTTCAGCACGTCGTGCTCGCGTGCTTCGGCGGGCAGCGCCCGTAGCTGCTCGACGGCGGCGTCCAGATAGCGGCTGGTCCCCAGCACGGCGGCGTTGAGGACCAGGCCGAGCGCGCCGAGCTGGTCCTCCTGCCCCGTCCGGTACGCCTGCATGATCTGCCCGCGTTCGCCGTGGCAGATGTCGCGGGCGAGCTTGTGGCGGGACTCCTGGACGGTGAGCTGCCGGTTCATCTGCCTGCGGTAGGTGTCGTCGACCGGGTCGACCACCCGCAGCGGCAGGTGTTCGTGTAATGCCCAATTTGGTGGACCTAACGTCTCACAAGTCGAACCACGAAGCTCTCGCAGACGGCCGACCGATTATCGCGCCTTCAGGGGGATCTCGAACCGGCTGACTATCGAGGAGGATGTCCCGCGTTCCGTGGAACTTGGGACATCCTCGACCGACGGCAGGAGCGCCTTGCGGCCAGCTTCGGTTACCCGCTCGTGTCTTGCGCCGTGGTTCGATCTGAAGGCCCAGTACGCACCAGCTCCACGAAGCCTTGCACCGGGCCGTCCGCGAGCAGGTTGGCGCGGTGTATCACCCAGAGCTTCTTGCGTAGCGGGGCGTCTGCGACGCGGAGGATGTGCAAGCTGCCGTGCTCGACTTCGTCGCGGACCGCCCCAGCAAGGACGAGGGAGATGCCGAGTCCGCTTCGCACCGCGTGTTTGACTGCCTCGGTGCTGCCCAGGTTCATCGTGACGGACAGCCGTGCATCCGCGCCGTGCGGATGGCTGCGCAGGAGTGTGCCGGTACCGGAGTACGGTTCGCCGCCAAGGATTGGGTGGCCGGCGAGTTCGGCCAGGCGCACCGAACGGCGGGACTGCCACGGGTGGGCCGGTCCAACAATGACGACGAGTTCCTCCTCGCGCCACACGTTGGCCTCGAAGCCGGGTCGGTTGTCCCACCATTCCATCAGCGCCACGTCGATGGTGTCCGTGGCAAGGAGCTTGGCAATCGCGCGGTTGTGGTCGAGGGTGGGCCGTAGCTCGGCTACGTCGCCGAAGCGTTCGATGAAGTGCTGGTGCAGCTGAGGCAGCAGGTAGGTGCCGATGTTCGACGATGCACCGACTGCCACCAGTGGACGGGTGAACACTCGGACGGATCGTTCGGCAAGATCAACTATTGCTCTGGCGTAGCGAGTGAAGTCCTCGGTGCGTGGTGCGGGCGTGCAGCCCGCACGATCGCGAACGACCAGCACCGCACCGATCGCGTGTTCCAGCTTGCGGACCTGCTGGGACACTCCGGCCTGGGACACTCCGAGCCGTCGGGCGGCTTCGTGGAAGCTGCCCACCTCCAGGACCGTCAGGTAGGCCGAGACTTGATCGAGGTTCAACATGGCAACTCGTTGACGGCGTATTCAGGACGCAGGCCAGCGATGACCTGGGCGATCTGGTCGGCGGCGGCTTGACTCATCGTTCGTCGGACATCGTCGACCGCCGAGCCCAGGTGCGGGGTGAACACCGTACGTGGATGCGCGAGCAGCGCGGGTGGAATGTGGTCGGGGCGATCGGAGCGTGCCCAGTCCTCCATGGCGAAGACGTCGGCCGCGTAACCGCCCAGCCGCCCCGATTCCAGCGCCTCCGCCACGGCGATCTCATCGACCAGGGACCCGCGGCTGACGTTCACCAGGTGCGCTCCCGGCCGCATCCGGGCCAGCGCGTCCCGATCGAGCAGCGCTCCGGTGTCCGGCGCAAGCGACAGCAGCGCAAGCACCACGTGACTTGACGCGAGAAGTTCACCGAGTTCCACCCGGCGGAGTCCCAGTTCCGACGAGCGCTCGATTGGCAGCGGTCGGAGGTCGTGGTAAAGCAAGTCGGTCCCGAACGCGCGTAGCCGCCGGGCCACGGCCTGGCCGATCAGGCCCATGCCGATGATTCCGACTGTGGCACCGGTCAGGCTGCGGCCGTAGAGCCGAGGGCGCCAGCCGTCGAATTCACCGGAGCGCACGAGACGATCCCCGGTGACCACATGCCGCATCAGCGCGATGGTCAGCCCAATGCAGAGCTCCGCGGCTGACCCGGTGAGCTGGTCAGGGAGCGCGGTCAACCACACCCTCCGGCGAGTACACGCGCCGACATCAAAGTTGTCGTACCCCTTCAATGTTCCGCTGATGACCCGCAAACGCGGACAGCCGGCGAGGAAGTCGTCATCGACGTGATCGGTCATGCACACGAGCAGCCCTACCGCATCGCCGGCTCTGGCCAGCACCTCCGTCCGGGACAGCACGGTGCGACTAGTCACCGGCACCGGGTCGCAGAACTGCCGTAGCTGGTCGATGACCTCGTCATGAACCCAGTGCGTGACCACGACCTTCGGTTTGTCGAGACTCACAAACATCATGATACTCTATCGATAGACATGGTTGATAACGAATGGTAATGATGGGTTTCTGCAATGGGCGACGTGTTGACCGCACGGCTTGTCGGTACCACCTGGACTGCCCGGCACATGCCGCTTGCCGACGCCTTGGGGGTCGTCCGCGCAGCCGGGTTGACCACCGTGGAGGTATGGGCCGAAGGCGTGCACCTCGACCCGCGGTCCGACGGCTACCAGCCGGCGCAGGTGCGCCGCGCGCTGGCTGGCGGGCTCGAGGTGCTGTCCGTCCACCTGCCGTTTCACGCGGCTTCCGAGGGCACACCCGCCGACGTTCGCACCGACGATTGGGTGCAGCTGTGTACGGAAACCCTGCGCAGGGCAGTGGAGTTGGGCGCGCGTACCGTCGTGGCACACCCGGTGATCCACCTGGATTCGGGCGAGCCCGAGCAACATGGCGTGCGCCGTCTGAGCACCGCCCTGCAGCGCATCGCCGCCAACGCAGCACCTCTCGGTCTGCGGCTGGCGGTGGAAAACATGCACGGACTCCACGGACCCACGTTGCACTCCGTCACCGAGATTCTAGCCGTGTTGGGCGACACCATCCCCACGGCGGGGCTATGCCTGGACGTCGGCCACGCCATCTTCAACGGATACACCGGGCCGCGCCTCGGCGCCGAGGTGTACGCGGCGGGCGGGCATCTGCTCAGCACCCACGTACACGACAGCGACCGGGTCGGCGCCGACCCACACCTCATCCCCGGCGACGGAATCGCCGATTGGCGGGCGTTCTTCAGCGCCCTCACCGGATACCTCGGGCCCTTCATCCTGGAGGTAGACGGCGGCGCCGACCCGCTGGAGCGCCTCACCACAGCACGCACGCGGTTCATGCGACTGCTGCACGACAATGCCTTCGGCCAATGAGACGGACGCGACAGTGCCCATCCCAACCTGAACCAGCGATGCTCCGCCAGCTTGCCGACTACGTCACCGACGTCATCAACGTCGGCAAGCACAAGCCCTGATCCAGACGCTCATCGCCACCGTCAAGATCACCGGGTCAGCCACGTTCGTACCCCAGTTACCGCATCTCCGACCAGCCCGGTCAACCGATCAGGTAGCCCTTCCAGCGACCGCAGGGCGAGGCTTCACCGGATGCGGTTCGACCGCTTAGTCAGGTTGTGGAGCTGAGGGGACTCGAACCCCTGACCCCCTGACTGCCAGTCAGGTGCGCTACCAGCTGCGCCACAGCCCCAAGATGCTCGCTCACGCTACACGACCGCACTGCAAGCTCGT
>JACCUM010000296.1 GCA_013811805.1 Geodermatophilaceae bacterium
CTAGCGGGGCTTCGTCTGGTGCCACCTTGTGCCTACGAACCTAAATCTGCTGGTCAGCGGCATGCCGGTCGCGCTGATGGCAGCGCATGCCAAGATCCGACGCGCTGGTTACGGTCGATCGGTCTAGCCCGGGGCTTTCACGGGTGATCGTTGGGTGGGGTGTGTTGAACGGCTGAAAGGTGCTCCTGAGCAGCCAGGATGTGACTTGTCAAAGGTCCACATCCGGCAGGATCAGGAGCACCCTCCAGGTGAACAAGCGTAGCGGGTTCTACCCTCGCCCGGCTGCTGATGGCGCGGGCTCGCAGGTGGTGTCGCAGGCCGGTGGGTTGCTGCTGACCGAGACGGTTCAGGCGGTGGGGCTGGACCGGGAGCTGTCGGCGGCGCTGGCCCGGTGGCGGCTGCCGTTGGCGGTGTACGACCCAGCCAAGGTGATCACCGATCTGGCGGTGACGTTGGCGTTGGGTGGGGACTGCTTGGCCGATATCGCGTTGTTGCGCGCCGAGCCTGGTGTCTATGGCCTGGTGGCCTCGGATCCGACGGTGTCGCGCACGATCGACCGGCTAGCCGAAGACGCCCCGCGGGCGTTGGCTGCGATCCACACGGCCCGGGCCGCGGCGCGGTTGCGGGCGTGGGGGCTGGCCGGGGTGCACGCCCCCGACCACGGCCAGGACACCGACCGGCCGTTGATCATCGACGTGGACGCCACCCTGGTCACCGCGCACTCCGATAAGGAAGGTGCGGCGCCGACGTTCAAGAAAGGGTTCGGCCATCACCCGCTGTGGGCCTTTGTTGATCACGGACCCGAGGGCACCGGTGAGCCGTTGTCGGTGTTGCTGCGTCGGGGCAATGCCGGTTCCAACACCGCCGCCGACCACATCACGGTGATCCGCGCGGCGCTGGCCCAGCTGCCCGGCCACCGCCGCGGCAGGCGGCCCGGGCGCCGGGTACTGGTGCGCATCGACGGTGCGGGCGCCACCCACGAACTGCTGAACTGGCTGGTCAGCCAACGATTGTCCTACTCGATCGGGTTCGCCCTGCCCGACTCGTTCACCGACAAGCTCGCGCTCATCCCGAGGCGGGCGTGGACCCCGGCATATGACTGCGACGGCGAAGTCCGCGACGGCGCGTGGGTGGCCGAGGTCACCGGGCTGCTTGATCTGCGCTCCTGGCCACCCGGGATGCGGGTGATCATCCGCAAGGAACGACCACACCCCGGCGCGCAGCTTCGCATCACCGACGCCGACGGTATGCGGATCACCGCGTTTGCCACCAACACCGCAACCGGCCAGCTGGCCGATCTGGAACTGCGGCACCGCCGCCGCGCCCGCGCCGAGGACCGCATCCGCACCGCCAAAGACACCGGGCTGACCAACCTGCCCCTGCACGACCTCACGCAGAACAGCATTTGGTGCGCGCTGGTCGCGCTGGCCTGCGAACTCACCGCCTGGGCCCAAATGCTCGCCCTGACCGGCCACCCCGCCCGCCGATGGGAACCCAAACGGCTGCGGCTACGGATCTTCTCCATCGCCGGACGCTTAGCCCGCACCGGCCGCCGCGCAGTGCTGCACCTATCCAGCCACGCACCCTGGACAGATCTACTCCTGCGGGCGGTCACCACCCTGCGCGCGCTGACCGCCCCCGGCTGACCTCCGGGCCACCCTGTCCCGACGATCAAGGACTCCCGGCCCTGGAACCGGCGCCCACCCGAGCGACATCGGACGAACTGTCACACCCCACCACCAGAATCAGCCCACAACGCCCGACAGAACCCGGCCAAGATCACTACCAGCCGCCTCACGAAAGATCCGGGTTAACCGGCACCGTGGCGTCGTCTCCTTCCAGATCACCCACTCGCTGGACGACCTTGAGGCGCTGCCCACCGAGTCTGATCGGGCCAAGGCGCGCGGGATGGCCGGCCGCAACGCGATCCTGCTGCTTGGCGGGATGGCCGAGCGCGAGCTCGACGGTATCCGACGCATCGCTCCCCTGACCGAGGGCGAAGCCAGCCTGATCACCAGCTGGGCCGCCCCGCCCACGTGGATCGGCGGAGCCGCCCACCCGGGTCGTGGCAAGTACCTGATCAAGTCCGGGGAGCGGATCGGCCTGCCGGTCGCGCTCACCCTCACACCCACCGAGGCGCGGCTGTACGACAC
>JACCUM010000396.1 GCA_013811805.1 Geodermatophilaceae bacterium
TCGCGAACAACGGCAACAACCCGATCGCGGCGTGCTCGGCGGCATGCAGAGCACCGGGCAGATCGGCCTCCGCAACTTCGCTCCGGTGAACGGTGCGCGCATCCAAGGTGATCCAGACGGCAGCCGTTTGCAGGAGCCGAGGCGGCAGGTCCAGCGGGAACTCGGCCAGCACCTGTCCGGTCCATACCCGACGGCGCTGATAGGACACCACCTGGTCGGTGACATCGACGATCCCTCGATGCACGCCGACGCCGCCGTACGTCGAACTCCGCTCGGTCGAGACGATCCGCAAGTCGGTGACCAGCTGCGCGCGGGTCGTCCACTCCGGTTCCTCGGCATGCACCAGCGCGACCGCGTCGTCGAGGTCGAAGTCGTCGACGACGTAGGAGGCGCCCTGATGGACGTACAGCGCACCCGAGTGCACGGTTGAGTGGGATGCCGAACCGTCGACCGTGCCCAACATCCGACCGGTCACGGTCTCCACGATCATCACCGGCGGGTCACCACCAGAACGCAGGTCCACGTCCGGCCGGTGCCGATGCGTCCAGTACCACCCGCCCGGCCTCGCCCGCAGATCGCCGGCAGCCACCAGAGCCGCCACCGACCGCCGGGCGGCCTGGCCACCGAAGAGGTCGAGGTCGGACTCGGTCAATGGGTACTCGGCGGCCGCCATGCGCAGGTGCGGAGCCAGGATGTAGGGATTGGCCGGATCGAAGACGCTGGCCTCGACCGGCCGGCCGAAGATCGCCGCCGGATTGTGGGCGAGGTAATGGTCCAGCGGGTCGTCCGCAGCGACGAAGACGGCCAGCGACTCCTGACCGGCTCGCCCCGCTCGCCCGGCCTGCTGCCAGAGCGAGGCCAGTGTGCCCGGAAACCCCGAGAGCACCACGGCGTCCAGGCCGCTGATGTCGATGCCGAGTTCGAGTGCGTTCGTGGAGGCCACGCCCAACAACTCACCGGAGTCCAGCTGCCGCTCGAGTTCGCGCCGTTCCTCGGGAAGGTATCCGCCGCGATACGCAGCGACCCGCTTCGCGAGCAACGGGTCAACGTCGGCCACCAGCCGTCTCGCCTGCGCCGCAACGCCTTCAGCGCCTCGGCGGGACCGTACGAAGGCAACCGTACGTGCCCCGTCGCAGACCAGATCGGACAGGATCCGAGCGGTCTCGGCACTGGCCGACCGGCGCGCCGGCTGGCCCTCGTTGACGTCCTCCCACGGTGGTTCCCACAACGCGAAGGTGCTGGCCGCGCGTGGAGACCCGTCGTCAGTCACCGCACTGGCCTTGAGTCCGGTCAAGCGCAGCGCCGAGGCCTCCGGGTCGGCGACAGTGGCCGAGGCGAGCACGAACGTGGGCGTCGCGCCATACCGCGCACAGATCCGCCGCAACCGGCGCAGCACATTGCCGACATGCGCACCGAAGATGCCCCGGTAGGCGTGGCACTCGTCAACCACCACGAACGACAGATGACGTAGCAGCGAGGACCACCGCGGGTGCCGCGGCAGGATCCCGCGACTGAGCATGTCCGGATTCGTGACGATCCAGCGGCTGTGCTGGCGTACCCAGTCCCGCTCGTCACCGGGAGTATCGCCGTCGTAGGCGGCTGGACGTACCGTCGGACCGGCCAGGGCGGCGACAGCGGCGAGCTGGTCGTGAGCCAGCGCTTTGGTGGGCGCCAGATAGAGCACCCGACTTCGCTGGTTCTCCTCAAGTGCGGCCAGTCCGGGCAACTGGTAGACCAGTGACTTGCCCGACGCGGTGCCCGTTGACACCACGACGTCGCGGCCCGAGTGGGCGAGCTCGGCGGCAGTGATCTGATGCAGCCACGGCGCGCTGACGCCCAGCTCGGTGAGCCGTTCCAGCAGTGCGCCCGGGACCCAGTGCGGCCACGGACCGGTCCGCGCGGGTCGAGAGGGCAGCTCGGTGACGTGGGTCAGCGGGCTAGCAGTGGGCAGCGGCGCAACCCCATCCGGTGTAGCGCCCGGGGGACAGCCGGCTCCCCGCAGGAGCCTGTCCAGTCTTTCCGCCGACACGTTCTCCACTCTGACAGGTACCTACGACCAGCCCGTACCGACGAGTAAACGAGCGTTCCCCTAGACTCCCGGCGACGTGTGGCCCGGATCGTCCGGGTCGGCACTGCAGCCATCCCTGGGCGCACCCACGCGCATCCTCGGATGCGCCGGTGTCGGGTCAGGAGGATAAGAATGCCGGTGCAGAGTTCCATCTCCGGGGGCGACTACGCCCTTGTCACGATCATTCTGCTGGTCGCGGTGGGCGCGCTCGCCTTCGGTGCGTTCCTCGTCCGCGAGGTGATGGCATCTGGGCAGGGCACACCGAAGATGCAGGAGATCGCCAAGGCGATCCAGGAGGGCGCGGCTGCCTATCTGCAGCGGCAGTTCAAGACCTTGGCGATCTTCGCTGTCGTGGTCTTCGTCGTCCTGGTTCTCCTGCCGGTCACCGACGGCGGTACGGCCACCCGGATCGGGCGGGCGATCTTCTTCCTCCTCGGCGCGAGCTTCTCCGCGGCAGTCGGGTTCATCGGAATGACCCTGGCCACTCGGGGCAACGTCCGGATGGCGGCCGCTGCCCGTGAGGCTGGTTTCAAGCCGGCCTTCCGGATCGCCTTCCGCACCGGCGGCGTCTGCGGAATGATCACCATCGGCCTGGGTCTGCTGGGCGCGGCGCTGGCTCTGCTCATCTTCAACGAGACCGCCCCGATCGTCCTGGAAGGCTTCGGCTTCGGCGGCGCGCTGCTTGCGATGTTCATGCGGGTCGGCGGCGGCATCTTCACCAAGGCCGCCGATGTCGGCGCCGACCTGGTCGGCAAGGTCGAGGCCGGCATTCCCGAGGACGACCCCCGCAACGCTGCCACCATCGCCGACAACGTCGGCGACAACGTCGGTGACTGCGCCGGGATGGCCGCAGACCTGTTCGAGTCCTACGCCGTCACCCTGGTCGCGGCGCTGATCCTGGGTCAGGCCTTTCTGGGCGGCGACGGAATGATCTTCCCGCTCGTGGTCGCGGCCATCGGCGTGATCGCCTCGGTCGTGGGCATCCTGGCCTCCAACCCCAGGGACACTGACCAGAACGGCTTGACGACGATCAACCGGGGCTTCTTCATCTCCGCGGCGGTCTCGTTGGTCCTGGTCGCCGGTGCGGCGTTCCTGCTGCTGCCCGGCGACTTCGCCGCAGTCGGGATCGACGAAGGCGGCAGCCCGGCCGTGATCGGCTTCGTCGCCGTACTCATCGGAATCGTGCTGGCCGCCGCCATCCAGTTGCTGACCGGCTACTTCACCGAAACAAGCCGAAAGCCGGTGCAGGACATCGGCCGCTCCTCCCAGACCGGTGCCGCCACCGTCATCCTGTCCGGGATCTCGGTCGGCCTCGAGTCAGCGGTCTACTCAGCGCTCCTGATCGGCGCCGCTGTGTACGGCGCCTTCCTGATCGGCGGCGGCATCGCCCTGTACGCCGTGGCGCTGGCCGGCTGCGGCCTTCTCACCACTGCCGGCGTCATCGTCTCCATGGACACCTTCGGCCCGGTCAGCGACAACGCCCAGGGCATCGCCGAGATGTCCGGCGACATCGACGAGAACGGCTCACGCGTGCTGACCGACCTCGACGCTGTCGGCAACACCACCAAGGCGATCACCAAGGGCATCGCGATCGCCACGGCCGTACTGGCGGCGACCGCCCTGTTCGGCTCGTACTACCAAAGCATTCTCGACGCGCTGGACATCGCCGGCGCCGATGCGGCCGAGGCGATCAACGGGCTGCAACTGGTCAGCCCGAACAACATCGTGGGTGCCATTCTCGGCGCGGCAGTGGTGTTCTTCTTCTCCGGGCTGGCGATCAGTGCGGTGTCTCGGGCGGCCGGAAGGGTCGTGTTCGAGGTGCGCGAGCAGTTCCGCATGCACCCCGGGATCATGGATTACTCCGAGCGCCCCGACTACAGCCGCGTGGTGGACATCTGCACCAAGGACTCGTTGCGCGAGCTGGCCACTCCGGGCCTGCTGGCAGTCCTTGCCCCGGTCGCGGTCGGCTTCGGACTCGGGTTCGGCCCGCTGGCTGCCTACCTGGTCGGCGCGATCGCGGCCGGCACGCTGATGGCCGTCTTCCTGGCCAACTCCGGCGGCGCCTGGGACAACGCCAAGAAGATGGTCGAGGACGGCGCGTACGGCGGCAAGGGCAGCCCGGCCCACGCCGCCACGGTCATCGGCGACACCGTCGGCGACCCGTTCAAGGACACCGCCGGACCGGCCATCAACCCGCTGATCAAGGTCATGAACCTGGTGGCCCTGCTGATCGCTCCGGCGGTCGTCAGTCTCACGATCGGCGTGGACGCCGACGAGGGGCTGCGCGCGATCATCGCCCTGAGTGCCGTCCTGATCATCGTGGTCGCCGTCGTGATCAGCAAGCGCCGTTCGGTGGTCATGGGTGCCGACCCGGCGGTCGCCGACCACAACGAAGAGGTCCCGCCGCCCGCGCCATACCGGGCCTAGCCGAACGTCCCGGATCACTGGCTCGAGACGTATCGAGTGAAGGCGTCCTTGAACCAATAGGTTCGGTACAAGGACGCCGTCACTCATCTGAGCGGGGGAGCTGAGTGCACGAGCAGCTGCCGCTTTTCGACGACCCGAGCGCCGGCCTCGAGATCGCCGACCTGGAGGGACTGCTCGTCGCAGGTGCCGCTCTGGTCCAGCGTGGCGCCGAGGCCCGGTTGTCCATCGTGGTGAGCGAGCAGTGGCGGGCTGCTGCCATCGGCGGGGCCTTCGATCTGCGTGGGTTGCCCGGTGAGACAGTCCAGACCTTCGACGCTCAGGTCGCGGTACGGACTCCGTTTCACCGCGGCCTGATGCCGATGGCACACCAGTGGTCGCGGGGCTCGTCGAAACTGCCGCCGGCCGACTGGCGGCTCACTGCGGCGCGCGTACGGCTCTGGGCTCTGGCCACCGGCCGGGGCGATTCCGCTGGCTATCTGTTGGGGCTCGGCCGTACCGACGAAGGTTCCTGCTGGTCGGCCGCCGGCAAGGCGCTGGCCGCGGCCGGTCTCGCCGGCACGATGTTGGGCCCGCGCGCCGGGGGTCCGGCCTATCGCATCGTCGGGCAGCGGCGCAGCCGGCGGTTGTTGGAGATGGTGGGCCAAGTCCCGGCGCAGGCGCCACCAGCAGCCTGGCCACGAAACCCCTACGCCTGACCTGCACGAGTGCAGGAATCCGGCCTCGGAGCACCGCCCCTGACCTACCCGAGTGCGGGAATCCGGCCTCGGGAATCAGTCCCCTCATCCGCACGTTATCCGCTCGACGTCCCCTATCGGGACGATTCACCCGCAGGTCGTTGGCATGGCGTCCGGAAGACCAGAGCCGGACGTCTGCGGGGGTCGGACGCGCTGATGCGCCTGTCTGCCTTACCGTGTGCCGCTACAGAACGTTCCCAGATCAGTTGTCAGGAGTTTCGTGCCGCCGAAGTCCAAGAGCGCCACTGCATCGACCAAGAGGTCGGGCAAGCCGCTCGTCATCGTCGAGTCCGGCTCGAAGGCAAAGACGATCGCGGGGTATCTCGGCGGCGACTACATCGTCGAGGCCAGCGTCGGGCACATCCGCGACCTGCCCCGTAACGCCGCCGACGTTCCGCCTGCATACAAGGGACAGCCGTGGGCTCGGCTCGGTGTGAACGTGGACAACGGCTTCGAACCGCTCTACGTCGTGAGCACCGACCGCAAGAAACAGGTCAGCCGACTCAAGGCCCTGGTCAAGGACGCCAGCGAGTTGTACCTCGCCACCGACGAGGACCGTGAGGGCGAGGCGATCGCCTGGCATCTGATCGAGACCCTCAAACCCACCATCCCGATCCGTCGGATGGTCTTCCATGAAGTCACCCGCGAGGCCATCCTGACCGCGATTGCCAACCCGCGGGATGTCGACACCGCACTGGTCGACGCGCAGGAGACCCGCCGGATCCTCGATCGCCTGTACGGCTACGAGGTCTCGCCGGTCCTGTGGAAGAAGGTCATGCCGAAGCTCTCGGCGGGCCGGGTGCAATCGGTGGC
>JACCUM010000297.1 GCA_013811805.1 Geodermatophilaceae bacterium
GCGGTCTCCGGGGATCTGTTGGGCCGAGACAACCTGCAGTTGCACGTCGGCGACCAGTGCTTGTGCGACCACGATGTCGACGGGCAGGACGATCCGATCGCCGGCCTCCTCGAGGAGTCCACGGCAGGTCTCGATCTGGTCTTCTTCCAACAATGAACCGCCCACGTCGTGGCCCTGGGCGGCCAAGAACGTGAAACACATCCCGCCACCGATCAGCAGCCGGTCGACCTTGGGCAACAGCGCTTGGATCACCGGCAGCTTGTCCGAGACCTTGGAGCCTCCGAGCACCACGACGTAGGGGCGCTCCGGGTCCTGCGTCAGACGGTCGAGCACCTCGACCTCACTGCGAACCAGGTCTCCCGCGGCGTGCGGTAACCGCAGGGCGATGTCGTACACACTTGCGTGCCGTCGGTGTACGGCGCCGAACGCATCGTCGACGTAGGCCTGAGCCAACCCGGCGAGTTGACCGGCGAAGGCCCCTCGCAGTTCAGGATCCTTGCTCGTCTCGGCGGGCTCGAAGCGGACGTTCTCCAGCAGCAACACATCCCCGTTGGTCAGCGCGTCGGCCTGCTGTGAGCTGTCCGGTCCGGCCACGTCGGTGGACAACCGGACCTCCTGGCCAAGCAACTCGGCCAGCCGGACGCGGATCGGCGCAAGCGACAGGGACGGGTCCCGACCGTTCTCCGGCCGGCCCAGATGTGCCACGACGATCACCCGGGCGCCGGCTCCGATCAGCGCCTTCAGGGTCGGGAGGCTGGCCTTGATCCGGCCGTCGTCGGTGATGATCGGGTCGCCGGTCGAGGTGTCCAGCGGGACGTTGAGGTCGGCCCGGACCAGGACCCGGGTTCCCCGAACGCCGTCGGAGATGAGATCGGCCAGGGACCGCACTCGGCGCCGTCCCTACTTGGAGCCGACGAGGACAACGAGGTCGGCGAGCCGGTTGGAGAATCCCCACTCGTTGTCGTACCAGCCGACTACCTTGACCTGGTTGCCGTTGACCTTTGTCAACGGCGCGTCGTAGATGCATGACGCCGGGTCGTGCACGATGTCCGAAGACACGATCGGATCCTCGCTGTAGCGCAGGATCCCCTTGAGCGGACCGTCCGCGGCTGCCTGGTAGGCCGCCTGGATCGCGTCCAGATCGGCCTCGTTGCCGAGCGTCGCGGTCAGGTCGGTGACCGATCCGGTGGGAATCGGGACCCGGAGGGCGTACCCGTCGAGCTTGCCGTTGAGGTCGGGCAGCACCAAGCCGATGGCCGCAGCTGCTCCACTCGAGGTCGGCACGATGTTCAGCCCCGCGGCGCGAGCCCGTCGGAGGTCTGAGTGCGGGCCGTCCTGAAGGTTCTGGTCGGCGGTGTAGGCGTGGATGGTGGTCATCAGACCGCGCTCGATGGTGAAGCTGTCGTGCAGCACTTTAGCGAGCGGCGCAAGGCAGTTCGTCGTACATGAGGCGTTGGAGATGATGACTTGTGATCCGTCGTAGGTGTCCTCGTTCGCACCGATGACGACGGTGAGGTCCTCGCCCTTGGCCGGTGCGGAGATGATGACCTTCCGGGCGCCGCCCTGGGCGACGTGCGCCCGTGCCTTGCTGGCGTCGGTGAAGAACCCGGTCGACTCGATGACGATATCCACGTCGAGGTCCCCCCACGGGAGCGCGCTGGGGTCCCGTTCGGCCAGGATCTTGAGGGTCTTGCCGTCGATCTCGATGCCGTCGTCGACGACCTTGACCTCTTTGAAGAGTCGGCCCAGCACGCTGTCGTAGGACAGCAGGTGCGCCATCGTGGCGACGTCGCCGAGGTCGTTGGCGGCGACGATGTCGATGTCATGGCCGCCCTCGTTGACCGCCCGCCAGAAGTTTCGACCGATTCGACCGAAGCCGTTGATGCCTACCCGGACTGTCACTGCAATTCCCTCTCGTCATCGGACGCCTGCTCGGGAAACACTATCGAGGGCGACTCTGCACCTGCACTCAATCCAGAAAATGTGCATGGCAACCACCGCCCGACATGACTTGATCCGGGGAGAAAGTGCTGCGCGGTTACGGGGCCAGCATCTCGGTGGTGACGGCCGATTCGGTGTCCGGCACCCCAAGATCACGGGCCCTCTTGTCGGCCATCGCCAGCAGCCGACGAATCCGGCCGGCAACAGCATCCTTGGTCATCGGCGGGTCGGCGAGCTGGCCGAGTTCCTCTAAGGACGCCTGCCCGTGCTCCACCCGTAGGCGACCGGCTACAAGAAGGTGGTCCGGCGCATCCTCGCCGAGCAGATCCAGTGCGCGGCTGACCCGGGCTCCGGCGGCGACCGCCGCCCGGGCCGAGCGACGCAGGTTCGCGTCGTCGAAGTTGGCCAGCCGGTTGGCCGTGGCCCGGACCTCACGGCGCATCCGCTGTTCTTCCCACGCCAGAACAGCATCGTGGGCTCCGAGTCGGGTGAGCAGGACACCGATCGCGTCACCGTCCCGGATGACCACTCGGTCGGCACCGCGGACCTCACGGTTCTTCGCCGAGACAGCCAGACGTCGCGCGGCCCCCACCAGGGCCATCGCTGCTTCCGGGCCCGGGCAGGTCACTTCCAGGGAGGAGGACCGGCCCGGCTCGGTCAGGGAACCATGTGCCAGGAAGGCGCCGCGCCAGGCAGCCTCCGAACAGCAGACCCCGCCCGAGACCACAGCCGGCGGAAGGCCGCGGACCGGCCGCCCACGCGTGTCGACCAGGCCGGTCTGACGGGCCAAGCCCTCGCCGTGCTTGACGATCCGGACCAGATAGCGGGGGCCCCGCCGCAGGTTTCCGCCGGAGAGCACCGATATGCCGCTGGCATAACCGAACAGGTCGCTGACATCACGCCGGACCCGCCGAGCCACGGAGGCGGTGTCGAGTTCGGCCTCGATCACGACGCGACCACCGACGATGTGCAGGCCGCCGGAAAACCGCAGCAACGCGGTGAGTTCCGCCTTACGGCAACAGGTCTTGGTGATCGGCACGCGGGAGAGTTCATCCTTGACCTGGGACGTCATGGCCATGCGGGTTGCTCCTCTGTACTGCGGATGCAGGTGATCACGTGATCCAGGGCTACGGCCAGGAGCCGCGCATCGTGCTGGTCCCCGTCCTGCGACATGGCGACCGGCCGAAGAACGAGACGGGGTTCTGACCCACCTGCGGTCCGCAACGCCTGCACGGCACTCAATAGACCACGCCGGTCAACTACCCGCGAGGCGTCGGCGAGAACGGTGTTTACCGGCAGCCGCGGGGCGTGGGCTCGGAGGACGCTGAGGTGCTCTTGCGGGGAGAAGCCCTCAGTCTCCCCGGCCTGGGGTTCGAGGTTGAGCACCACGACGACGTGGGCCGACGTGCGTTCCAGGGCGGTCATCAGATCAGGAACCAGCAGATGGGGCAGAACCGAGGTGAACCATGATCCAGGGCCGAGCACCACGATGTCCGCGTCGTCGATGGCTGCGACGGCAGGCGGGCAAGCCGGTGGACCGTCGGGTTCCAGCTGAACTGATCGCACCCGAGCCGATGTCGTCGCAACCGCTACCTGGCCACGAATCAGCTTGTGCTCCAGCCTCTGCCGATCGTCCAGCACATCGACCCATGCGGTTATCTCGAGCGGGATCGTCGACATCGGTAGCACTCGTCCGACGGCGCCGATCAGCTCACCGACCGTGTCCAGCGCTCGTACGGTGTCCCCGCCGAAGACCTCGATCAGACCGGTCAGGAGCAGGTTTCCCACCGGATGCCCGGCCAGCGAGCTGCGGCCGGAGAAACGGTGCTGCAGCAGCGTTTCCATGTCGTGGTGTGCCGGCGTCGTACCGGCAAGGGCCGCCAACGCCATGCGTAGATCCCCGGGCGGCAGGACGTCGTGATCTCGTCGAATCAGACCGCTGGATCCGCCGTCGTCGGCGACTGTGACGATGGCGGTGAGCTGGGAGGTCAGTTGACGGGCCGCGGCCAGCGTCGCGGCCAAGCCGTGGCCGCCGCCGAGCGCGACGATGCGGGGCTGGTCAGCTGCTTGGTTCACTCGCGTCCCAGGTCCCGATGCACGACTGTGGTGTGTACGCCTGCGGCCACCAGTCGGGCAGCCAGTTCCTCGCTGATCGCCACGCT
>JACCUM010000420.1 GCA_013811805.1 Geodermatophilaceae bacterium
CCGGTCAGAGGCGAGGCTAGTCGAACGCATGTTCGATATGGTTAGTAGCGCTGAGCCGGTCCGCGGCTGGCGGCCGAGAATCAGCGGCAGCAATGATGAGTGACAGAACCGGGAGGACAACGGGCCAGATGGACAGACTGGTCGTTCGCGGAGCCCGAGAGCACAACCTCAAGGACGTACATCTCGATCTGCCGCGCGACGCGATGATCGTGTTCACTGGGCTGTCCGGGTCAGGCAAGTCCAGCCTGGCCTTCGACACGATCTTCGCCGAAGGTCAACGTCGATACGTCGAGTCTCTGTCGGCCTACGCCCGGCAGTTCCTCGGCCAGCTGGACAAGCCCGATGTGGACTTCATCGAGGGATTGTCCCCGGCGGTGTCCATCGATCAGAAGTCAACCAACCGCAACCCGCGGTCGACGGTCGGCACGATCACCGAGGTCTATGACTACCTGCGGCTCCTCTACGCCCGTGCTGGCCAACCGCATTGTCCGATCTGCGGGCGGGTGATCGCGAAGCAGACCCCGCAGCAGATCGTCGACCAGGTGCTCGCGCTGGAGGAAGGCACCCGCTTCCAGGTGCTCGGACCGGTCGTGCGGGAACGCAAGGGTGAGTACGTCGACCTGTTCTCCTCCTTGCAGGGCCAGGGCTTCGCCCGCGCTCGGATCGACGGAGTCGTGTATCCGCTGACCGATCCGCCCACGTTGAAGAAGCAGGAGAAGCACTCGATCGAGGTGGTCATCGACCGGCTCACGGTCAAGGCGAGCTCCAAGCAGCGCTTGACCGATTCGGTCGAGACCGCGCTGCGGCTGGCCGGCGGGCTGGTCATCCTCGACTTCGTCGACCTCCCCGAGGACGACCCGCACCGAGAGCGCACCTTCTCCGAACACTTGGCCTGTCTCTACGACGGCTTGTCCTTCGAAGCGTTGGAGCCGCGGTCGTTCTCGTTCAACTCTCCCTTCGGTGCCTGCCCGGAGTGCACCGGCCTGGGCACCCGTAAAGAGGTCGACGCGGATCTGGTGATCCCCGATCCGGAACGCTCCCTCGCCGAGGGCGCGATCGCCCCCTGGGCGGGTTCGCAGACCAACGAATATTTCTCCCGGTTGCTGACCGGGCTCGGTGAGCTCGTCGGCTTTTCGATGGACACTCCTTGGCAGGAACTGTCGTCCAGGGCGCGCAAGGTGATCCTCGAGGGCACTGACGAGCAGGTCCACGTCTCGTACAAGAACCGCTACAACCGCACCCGCTCGTACTACGCCGCCTACGAGGGCGTGATTCCCTTCCTGGAACGGCGGCACGCCGACACCGACAGCGAGTGGGCGCGGGACAAGTACGAGGGGTATATGCGTGACGTTCCGTGCCCGGTCTGTCATGGCACCCGGCTCAAGCCGGAGATCTTGGCGGTCACGTTGGGCGGCAAGAACATTGCTGAAGTGACGACTCTATCGATAGGGGACTGCTCGGTCTTCCTGAACGGCCTGGAGCTCGCCGAGCGGGAGCGCATGATCGCTGATCGGGTACTCAAGGAGGTGCAGGCGCGGCTGTCCTTTCTGGTCGATGTCGGGCTGGACTACCTGTCCCTGAGCAGACCGGCCGCGACGTTGGCCGGCGGTGAGGCACAGCGGATCCGGCTCGCCACCCAGATCGGGTCCGGGCTGGTCGGTGTGCTCTACGTTCTCGACGAGCCCTCGATCGGGCTGCATCAACGGGACAACCGCCGGCTGATCGAGACGTTGGTCCGCCTACGAGACCTCGGCAACACGCTGATCGTGGTCGAGCACGACGAGGACACCATCCGCCGCGCCGACTGGATCGTTGATATCGGCCCGGGTGCTGGTGAGCACGGCGGGCACATCGTGAGCAGCGGGACGCTGGAAGACCTGCTCTCCGCAGCGGGATCGCTGACCGGCGACTACCTGTCCGGTCGGCGCGAGATCGCCGTACCGAAAGACCGGCGGCCGCTGACCCCGGGCCGGGAACTGGTCGTCAAGGGTGCGCGTGAGCACAACTTGCGCGGAATCGACGTGACGTTCCCGCTCGGAGCACTGGTGGCAGTCACCGGTGTTTCCGGCTCTGGGAAATCAACGCTGGTCAACGACATCCTCTACGCCACGCTGGCCAACCAGATCAACGGCTCCCGACTGGTCCCAGGACGGCATCGTCGGGTAAGCGGGGTCGAGGAGGTAGACAAGGTCGTCGGCGTCGACCAGTCACCGATCGGCCGGACACCACGGTCCAACCCGGCCACCTACACCGGCGTCTTCGATCACATCCGGAAGCTGTTCGCCCAGACCCAGGAGGCGAAGGTTCGCGGTTATCAACCCGGCCGGTTCTCCTTCAACGTCAAGGGCGGCCGCTGCGAGGCCTGTTCGGGCGACGGCACGATCAAGATCGAGATGAACTTCCTACCGGACGTCTATGTCCCGTGCGAGGTGTGCAAGGGCGCCCGGTACAACCGGGAGACCCTCGAGGTGCACTTCAAGGGCCGCACCATCGCCGAAATCCTGGACATGCCGATCGAGGAGGGCGCGGAGTTCTTCGCCGCGATCCCGCCGA
>JACCUM010000433.1 GCA_013811805.1 Geodermatophilaceae bacterium
GTGGAAGACCGGGCGCGTGACAGCCAGCTGCAAGAGAACTTCGCTCAGATCAACCGAGCCAGCAATCAGCATCACCAGACGGTAATGGCTCAGGTGGCTCAGACAACCGCTGCCCGAAGTGCATCTGTTAACCGCCGCCCAGGGTCTTGGGCGCAGTCAGGGACCCGCGTTCATCGCGCACGCTCAGGGACCAAGCACAAGCGATAAGTGACTCGCGGGGGCGGCTTCCAGAGCGCCGTCCGCATCCGCGGTGCAACTGCCTGGGCGGGTCGAGCAAGCGGAAGGACAAACGTCTGACCCACGATAACCAATGCTTATCGTGGGTCAGAGTTGGTAGCTGGGGGACTGCCCTGAGCGGCTCGGAAATGCGTGCAACAAGGCTGCCGCCCACTCTCCGCCTGCGTAGAGGCGAGCCGCTTCCGGGATGGCACCGCCACCGCGGCTCAGTTCGCCGAGTACGTCGCGGATGTCCGTTGCCTTCTCACGTGCCCAGCGGCCTCCCAACAGCTCAAGAGCCTCGACGAGTCCCTCGAGGATGAGAACCGCGGGGACCAGGTCGCCGCGGGTCAGGGTTATCTGGTCGTCGTAGTCGTAGTCGGGCATGCCTGCTCACTCCTCTTGTCGTGGTGTGCTTACGACTAGCTAGAGAGGGCACATGACACTGCTGACCGGTCCAGGCGAAGGACCTAGCTCTAGTCGGACAGCGCCGCCTTGTCGGCCTTGACTCGGGCAACGACCAGTGGTGTAGTGCAGGATGCTCCTCACCGCTGTCTGTCTGAGTCTGAGCTTGTTGTGTCCGGTCACGGTTCCGCACAGCGCGGCGCCACAGAACGATGTGGGCCGGTCGGCGTATGAAAGACACTCCTGCGCGGCGGCGACCCAGCGCTGCGACGGGACGATCCAGGTGCCGCTGAACTGGAGCGACCCGGCGTCGGAGCGGATCACCGTGGCGTTCGCCTGGCTGCCGCGGACCGACATGTCCCGACCGGCGACCGGGACCGTGCTCGCCAACCCGGGTGGTCCCGCCGAGGCGATCAGCTCGGTGCCGCTGTTCAAGGTGGCGCTCGGACCGGTACGCGAGCGGCAGAACCTCCTGGTGGTCGATCCGCGTGGACTCGGCAGATCGGCACCGCTGACGTGTCCCGGCCTCGACCTCGACAAGGTCGCGACCATCGGTCAATGCGCGAATTACCTCGGTAGCCGGATCAGATACTTCACCGGCGACCAGTCGGCACACGATTTGAATGCGGTTCGCCAGGCGCTCGGGGTACCGAAAGTCACCTTCTACGGGAATTCATACGGCACCGCGTTCGCGCAGGCTTTCGTCACGCGATTCCCGCAATATGTCGGCGCGGTTTTCCTGGACAGCGTCGTTTATACCGGGCCGGACGGTTACGGCACCGGTTGGGGTCTCGAGTCCCCGATCCGCAACGGGATGCGCGCGCTCGACGAGGTCTGCGAACCGTCCCAGCCCTGCCGCACGTTGCCGGGCGCGGCGCCGGACCGCTGGACGCAATTGGTCCATCTCCTGCGCCTCCGTCCCGATCCGCGGATTCCCTGGCTGCAAACGCTGCAGATCAACGCATTCTCAGCAGATGCCGTACTCGGTCGGGAGACGAACGCAGCAGCGGTCGCGTATCTGGGCGGGGACAGCGCACCGTTGTACCGGCTCGTCGACGACCTGCTGGCGGCATTCCCGCCGGACGACGGCGAGCCGACGTCTCCCGAGCTCGCCGGGATGCTGGCTTACGTCTGTGCCGAGTCGAAGTTCCCGTTCGACCGGGAGGCGTCGACCTCCGTACGGCGCCAGCAGCTCGGTGCCTTCTACGCTGGCGGCGGCCTGGCGCCGTACTCCCCAGCCGACGCGGTCGGCGCGCTGGGTGGCGGCTGGAACGAGTGGTGCCTCCCCTGGCCGGCACCCCGGCCGAGTCCGCTGGTGCCGCCGAACGCGACATACCCCGACGTCCCGGTGCTGGTCGTCAACGGGCAGCTCGACACCACCACCCCGCCGGTCGGCGCCGCCGCCGTGGCTGCTCGGTTCCCGCGAGCGACGATGATCGAGGTGCCGTTCGGCGACCACGCCAGCGCCTTCGGTCTGTGGGGTCCCTACAGCCAGTGCGTTCGCGACCTGATGCGGCGCTTCCTCACGTCGTTCGACACGCGCGACCCCGGCTGCAGCGCGGAGAACTACCGCGCGCTCGGCACGTTCCCGCGCGTCACCCGTGACGTCCCGCCGGCTCTCGGCGTCGGCGTGCGCGGCGGCCAGGAAGGCCGCCTCGTCGCCGCCGCGTTCGGCACCGCCGTCGACGCCTTGGCAAGGCGGAACCCGTACGCCAGCCTGGAGGCCGGCCTGGTCGAGGAGCCCGGGCTTCGAGGCGGACAAATCCGCTTCGACGACACCAACGGCAAGGTGGTGCTCACCGGCGTCCGGTACGTCAGCGACCTCGCGGTCACCGGTCACGTCTCCTACGGTGCCGGACCCGCAACTGCCGTACTGCAAGTCGGTGGCCACGAGCTGCGACTGACCTGGCAACCCTTCCGCGCCGAATCCGCCACTACCGTCACGGGGACCCTCGACGGCCGTCGCTTCGTCGTCCGCGTCCCGGCGACCTGATAAATCGCTCGCGTCCGGCGACCTAG
>JACCUM010000455.1 GCA_013811805.1 Geodermatophilaceae bacterium
AGCACCCCTAGTAACTCCGTACCCGCTCCGGACGCAACCGAGGGCACCGACTCGAGCGACTCCACCGAAGCAGGCACCAACGAAGGCAGCACAGACCCCTCGGCAACCAGCGGTTCGAGCGACCGGACCGGCGAGGGCGGCGGTGCGGACGCGAGGCCCTCGCCGGAGGGTACTGAGGCCTTGCAACCGGCCGCGGACACGACGTCGACCGGGGAGCCTTGGGCGCTGATCGGCACGATGACTGCCCTTGCCGCATTTGGTTGCGGGGCCTACTGGGTTCAGCGACGCCGTACGTCCGTCCAGTCCGGTCCGCCCGAGACGGAGATCTGACCCGAACGATGATCAGATGAGCAGCACCGGCGCACGGCTGCTCGGCGCTCGGCTGCCGACGCACCCCCTAGCCTGGTGGATCTGGGCGCTCGGCTTGGCCGCGGCGGCGAGCCGGACGACGAACCCGCTGCTGTTGGTGCTCATCGTGGCGGCGGCCGCTTTCGTCGTCGCGGCCCGGCGGCGGCCGACGACCTGGGCGCGCGGCTTCCGGGCGTACCTGATCTTCGGCCTGGTCGTCGTGGCGATCCGTACCGTCTTCCACATCGTCCTTGGCGGCGGGTACGGCGAGACGGTGCTGGTCTGGCTGCCCGAGATCGCGCTGCCCGAGTGGTCGGCCGGTATCCGGATCGGGGGGGCCGTCACCGCGGAGGGTCTGGCCAGCGCGGTGTACGACGGGATGCGGCTGGCCACCTTGCTGGTCTCCGTCGGTGCCGCGGTTACCCTCGCCGATCCCCGCCGGCTGCTGAAATCCCTCCCTGGCGCGCTGTACGAGGCCGGGCTGGTCGTGGTCGTCGCAGTGAGCATGGCCCCGGCGTTGATCGAATCGACCGTGCGGGTTCGGCGTGCCCGGCAGCTCCGCGGCACCAGTACCCGCGGTCTGCGCGCCTTCCGGTCGATCGCCATGCCGGTGCTGGATCAGGCTCTCGGGCGAGCGGTGGCCCTGGCCGCCGCGATGGACGCGCGGGGGTACGGCCGGGTCGGCTCGCTGACCGCTGGAGCACGGCGGACCAGCGCCGTCCTGCTGCTCGGCGGCCTGCTCGGGTTGTGCCTGGCCGCGTACGGCTTGCTCGACGCCGCAACACCGGGCTCGGTTGCCGTGCCGGCACTGGTCGTCGGCGTGGCCGCCAGTGTCACCGGGCTGGTCATCGGCTCACGGCGGATGGTGCGCAGTCGTTACCGACCGGACCGGTTCGACCTGCGCTCGGCCCTGGTGGCCCTCTGCGGCTTGGTGGTTGCGGCGCTGTTCTTCCTGACCGAGCTGAGCGGCCCCGCGGTCAGCCATCCGAGCACCTTCCCGCTGGTCTGGCCGCAGTTGGCCCTCCTACCGTTGATCGGGATCGCGATCGCCGCCTCGCCAGGAGTGCTCAGCACACAGGTCGAGGCATTCGGGACTTTCTCCGGAGAAAGTGCGGTCAACACGCCCGCTGAAGTGACATTCTCCGGAGAAAGTGCGGTCAAGTCTGGTCGGGTCTCCGCTCGATGATCAGCTTCGAGAACGCGAGTGTGCGCTACTCCGGCGCCGGTTCCGACGCCTTGACCGGGGTCGACCTCGTCGTGCCGCCGGGAGAGTTCTGTCTCGTCGTGGGGCCCACCGGCTCTGGCAAGACGACGCTGCTCGGGGCCGCAACCGGGCATGTCCCGCACTTCACCGGCGGGTTGCTCCGCGGCCGGGTCCTGGTTGGCGGCAGGGACACCCGCACGCACCCGCCCCGTGAGCTCGCCGACGTGGTCGGGATGGTCGGGCAGCGGCCGATGGACGGCTTCGTGACCGACTCGGTCGAGGACGAGCTGGCCTTCGTGATGGAGTCATTGGCCCTCGAACCGGCAGTCATGCGCCGCCGCGTCGAGGAGACCCTCGATCTGCTGGGGCTGGCCGACGTACGCCGCAAGTCGTTGGCAGAGTTGTCTTCTGGCCAGCAGCAGCGCGTCGCGATTGGCGCCGCGCTGACGGCGCACCCGCAGGTGCTCGTCCTAGACGAACCGACGAGTGCCCTGGACCCGGGCGCCGCGGAGGATGTGCTGGCCGCGCTGCATCGTCTGGTCCACGATCTGGGTGTCACCGTTCTGCTCAGTGAGCATCGCCTCGAACGTGTTGTGCAGTACGCCGATTCAGTCCTCAGCCTGACTGCACCTGGGGAACCCGTGCGGTACGGCCCACCGGGCGAGGTATTGGCAGAAAGCCGCGTGGCCCCACCGGTCGTGGCACTGGGCAAGCTCGCTGGTTGGTCGCCGCTGCCGGTGTCGGTTCGCGATGCCCGTCGCCTGGCACCTGCATTGCTGCAGCGGCTTGGCGACGCGGCGCCGCCCGTACGAGAGTGTTCCGCTGGACCCCCGCCAGCCGGCGATCCGGTACTGAGCGCGCACGGCCTCTGGCAGCGCTATCGCAACGGGCCGGCGGTCCTGCGCGGCGTGGACCTCGACGTACGCGCGGGTGAGGTTCTGGCGATCATGGGCCGCAACGGTGCCGGCAAGACCACGCTGCTCTCTGCTTTGCAGGGCGGACTCAAACCCGAACGCGGCACCGTCACCCTGGATGGCGACCCGGTGCACACGGTGTCCGCGCGGGCCCGGCGACGGCTGGTCAGCCTGGTACCCCAGGAGCCGGGGGATCTGCTCTACCTCGACACCGTCGATGCCGAATGCGCCCAAGCCGACACCGAATCCGGCGCTGCACCCGGCAGCACGCTGGCGTTGCTCGCCCGGCTGATCCCGGGGGTGCTCGCCGAGCTGGACCCGCGGGATCTGTCCGAGGGGCAGCGGCTGAGCCTGGTGCTGGCCATCCAGTTGGCCGGCGGGCCACGGGTGGTGCTGCTCGACGAACCGACCCGGGGCCTGGACTACGCCGCGAAGGACCGGCTCACCGAGATCCTCACCGACCTCGCCCGGGCCGGGACCGCCGTGGCGCTGTCCAGTCACGACGTCGAGTTCGTGGCCGCGACCGCGGACCGGGTGGCGGTGCTGTCCGATGGCGAGGTGATCGCGGACGCTCCGACAGTCGAGGTGGTGCTGTCTTCGCCGACCTACGCCCCGCAGGTAGCCAAGATCCTGGCGCCCGGGGCGTGGCTGACGGTGCATCATGTCGAGAGGGCGCTAGGAGCCGGTCAGCCGCTTCCGTCCGACGCGGCGGACCTGCTGTCCTCGCCCGAGGTGCTCAGATGAGCCTGGCCCGTACGAGCGGCGTGTCCACTGGCCAATCAATCGCGGGTAGAGATGCCCGACCGGTGCGCATCGGGGCAAAGTCGGCTGCGGCGTTGGTCATCGCCACCGTCTTCGGCATCGGGGCCTTCGGCTGGCCGCTGATAATATCCCCCGACTCCGGCATCGCGCACGGGTTGGACGCGCCACTGATCTTCGGCGCGATGTTGCTGTTGGTCGTCGCGGTCGTCTTGGCGCTGCTCGCCGACGGGGGCATGGATGCCAAGGCCGTTGCGATGCTTGGTGTTCTGGCGGCCATCGGAGCGGCCCTGCGTCCGCTGGGAGCCGGTACGGCCGGGGTCGAGCCGCTGTTCTTCATCCTGATCCTGGGTGGGCGGGCATTCGGGCCGGGCTTCGGTTTCGTGCAGGGGGCAACCACGTTGTTCGCCTCGGCGCTGCTCACCGGAGGGGTCGGCCCGTGGCTGCCGTTCCAGATGCTCGGGGCGGCGTGGATCGGGCTGGGTGCCGGTTTGCTGCCGGCCGTACGAGGCCGGCGTGAGGTGGCGCTGCTGTGCGCGTACGCCGCCGTGGCCTGCCTGCTCTACGGATTCGTGATGAACCTGTCGTTCTGGCCGTTCGGACTCGGGCCGACCACGTCGGTGTCGTTCGTGCCCGGGGATGCCGTCCTCGACAACCTGACCCGGTTCGCCGCCTTTTCCTTCTCGACCTCGCTGGGCTGGGATCTCGGTCGCGCCATCACCGTGACGATCCTGGTCGCGCTCACCGCCGCTCCGGTGCTCCGGGCTCTGCGTCGAGCCGGCCGCAAGGCCGCCTTCGCCCCGGTTGTGACCTTCGAACCGACCAGCTAATTCGAAGCGCACAGCTAACCGGTCACAGACGGCAACAGATCACCCCGAAAGCAGTCGCTTACGATTGGTTACCTGACGTTTTGGTGGCCGGAGTGGGATCACCGTGGTCGGGACCCGGCGGGTGATCCGGGAAATTCGCCACCCGGCCTGGGCGGCGGGCCAAGCCGCATCCGCGGAGTCGGGCCATCATCAAGCTGGCCGCCCAGGATCGAGCCCAGCTGGTCGGCTTCGCCTACTCAGTCGGGGCTGGTCGACTGAGGATTGTCTGGGGTTTCATCGCGCTCGGTCAGGCGAAGTCCGCCGCGGTCCGGAGCAGGGCCGTGCGGTCGAGCGGGGCAAGTCTCGGGCAGGACGCGCATTTCGCCTCCCCTGGCTCGAGGTAGACCAGACAACACGAACCCCGCCGTACGAACCGCACCTGGCCTTTGCGCGGCGGGCGACGATGTATGGTGACGAACCGAGGAGGGGGCATCGGTGCCCCGATCAACCCGGCCAGTGTCGCGGCCAGCGACGTGGCCCGGTCGACGTCCCCACGCGCCCGGCCCACCCAGAGCAGCCGGTTGGCCAACGAGTCCGTGGCTATCGCCCAGAGCGGCCGCTCCCGCCTCGCGCCAGCCCGGGCGACGGCTGGAATGGCGATCTCCACGCTATCCCGAATGGCCGCGCCGACCGCCCGTACGTCGTTGCCCTTGTCGAGCACGGCCGTGGACCGGGCGGTGAAAACCCTGCCGTCGGACAACCAGTGCAACTCCACGTCGTTGGGCCGCGGTGACAGCG
>JACCUM010000477.1 GCA_013811805.1 Geodermatophilaceae bacterium
CTGCGGATCCGCCTGACCGACTAACCCGGCGGCCTCACACCCGCTGGACGACAAGGCGCGAGACTGCCTGCATGTGCGACACCGTTGCACGTGTGAGCATGCGTTTTCATCGGATCTGTGAGGCCGGCTGGCCCTTGGGTCAGATCGTGCTGTCGGCCGGTAACAGCAGCCAGAGGATGAGATAGAGGAAAACCTGTGGGCCGGGAAGCACGATCGAGACCACAAAGGCCGCCCGTACGACGGTGGGTGACAACCCCAGCCGACGGGCGATACCGGAGCAGACCCCGGCGATGACCTTGTTCGATGAGTTCCGGGCGAGGGTGTTGCTGGCCATGAACGCTCCTTTGCCAGAGATGGCGAAACCGCTTAGGTCGCCAACTTAGACTTGTTGTCGTGCACGTCGAGGCAATCGCCGGTGACATCACCACCGAAGCAGTCGATGCGATCGTCAACGCCGCCAATCCGGGACTGCTCGGTGGCGGTGGAGTCGACGGTGCCATCCACGCTGCCGGCGGACCGGACATCCTGACTGAATGCCGTCGGATCAAACAGGATCTACCCGGCGGACTGCTGCCGCGCGGACAGGCCGTGGCGACCACGGCTGGACGTCTGCCGGCGCGCTGGGTCATCCACACCGCCGGCCCCGTGTACGACTCGCGCAAGGATCGCAGCCCGACCCTGCGCTCCTGCTACGTCGAATCACTGTCTCTGGCGGCCCAACTTGGCGCCACGTCGATCGCCCTCCCGGCGATCTCGGCCGGTGTGTACGGCTGGCCGATCGACGACGCCGCTCGGATCGCGGTCAGCGCCGTACGCGACACGCAAGCACCCGGAATCCGCCTCGTACGGTTCGCCCTTCTCGGCGGGCCGGCGCTCCAGGCATTTGCAAGGGCGTTGATGGACACAGGCCCTGATTGACATAGCTGCTCCGCTCCGGCCTGGACAACTGGATCTTCTGGGCGGCGCTGGCTTTTGCGCTGGGTGTGGCCTTTCTGGTCGCCCTGCCGATCAACCGGTGGATGATTTCGCGGGGGCTCGGCCACGCCGTCGTGCATTCGAAGCACCACTGACCGGAGCGGCATCGACTCGCTCCAGCCGGTCTCGGTAGACCGCGCGGACGGCGAAGACCTGGCGCAGTTCACTGCGTACCTCGCCGAAGAACTCGCGCTGATAGTCCTTGTCC
Source organism: Geodermatophilaceae bacterium (assembly GCA_013811805.1). GTDB lineage: Bacteria > Actinomycetota > Actinomycetes > Mycobacteriales > Geodermatophilaceae > JACCQS01. The sequence continues at coordinate 1,184 of JACCUM010000477.1, forward strand.
ACCAAGGCCGTCACCAAAAACTGCATTCCACCGATCGCGCCGATGAGACCCGCGGCTTTGAGCAACTCAATCGACAGGTACACCTCGGCACCCAGTAGACGCACAGTCGGGCCGACAACGGTCGGTGGTGTGCCGACCCATTGCTCGAAGGTCGCCATGGAGATGGTGAGCAATCCGAAGCCCACGTAGAGCGCGGTCACCATCCCAGCGACGATCAGCGCCTGGACGAACTGGCTGATGAACAGCAGCAGGGTCACGTTGAGCCGTTCCCGGCCGTGCAGCGGGATCGAGGGCACCGCTTCACGCGATCGACGCGGCGTGAGCGCCCCGCAGGGGGCGTCCCCGCATTCTCGTTCCACCTCGTCCCAGCTCTCGAAATCGCCGAGCTCCTCCACCTGTGGGGGCAGCCGCAGCCAGGTGAGCACGGCGCCGAGGCCGGCGAACAGGCCGAGGGTGAGCACGTACAGCACGGGCGGAATCTCGGTTGCGACCTTCCACATCTCTGCGTTGAGGAACATGAAGACGCTGAACAGCAGCAGAGTCGGCAGGATCCGCCCGACGACCGGAAGCACGCTGCGCAGCTGCCGCGCGGTCAGGACCACGGCCCAGATGCCCAGCGGCACCACGGCGTAGGAGGTCACCGCATAGACAAGGGCAAGGAGAGCGAGGTTCCCGGCGAACAGCCACAGCGCGGTCAGCCATCCTGCGCTGACGATCAGCGCGACCACTGCGGGCGCCAGAATGAAGACCGCGACCTCGAGCACCCCGAACCGGGGGACGTCGGCGAAGGCCGCCCTCCCGCGCAGCCGGTTCGCCAGGATCCAGATGACGGCCGAGCCGACGATGACGCCGAAAAAAGTGGTGTACCGCAGCCACAGCGGCCAAGCTCTCGCGTCGGCGAAGCACAACTCGGCGACGAACACGGCGTAGAGCAGCGGAGCGGCTCGGGTGAGGATGTCGCGGCTCGGGCTGTAGTCCACGATCAGGTGGGGTACACCTCGGTGCAGGAACCAGTCCTCGATGGCCGCGCGCTGGCGGGTCACCGCCGAGCCGGTCCGGGCCATCGGCTGCGCTATCTCCGAACCAGAGTCATCTGCCACATCCTGCCTGCCGGCCCGCTTACCCGGGGATGTCCACCAAGATTTCCTGCGATCCCGCCCTGCGTTCACCCGATCTGCGGTGAGATGGGCCGATGACAACTGGGCAGCGCATGCAGCGTACGGCGGGGATCGTGGCGGCCGTGGGGATCGTGGTTTCGTCGGTCACCCCAGCGCAGGCGGCCGAGCCGGGGTCGGTGCGCTTCGCGACCTTCAACGCCTCGCTGAACAGATTCGACGCTGGCCAGCTGATCACGGATCTGTCCACACCGGACAACGCACAGGCGGCCAACGTCGCTGAGATCATCCAGCGCACCGCCCCGGACGTGTTACTGATCAACGAGTTCGACTACGACGCCGACGGCACGGCTCTGCGACTGTTCCAGGACAACTATCTCTCGGTGCCGCACCACGGCGCTCCGGCGATTGACTACCCCTACTCCTTCACTGCACCGGTGAATACCGGGGTGCCCTCGGGCTTCGATCTAAACAACGACGGCACTGTCGGTGGCCCCGACGACGCCTTTGGCTTCGGCTTCTTTCCCGGCCAGTTCGGCATGGCCGTCTATTCGAAATACCCGATCGACCTCGACGCCGTCCGCACTTTCCAGACCTTCCTCTGGAAGGACATGCCGGGAGCGCTGCTTCCCGACAACCCGGCCACGGCCGAACCGGCCGACTTCTACTCACCCGCGGAACTCGACGTGTTCCGGTTGTCATCGAAGAGCCATTGGGATCTGCCGCTGCAGGTCGGCCGGTCAACTGTGCACTTCCTGGTCAGTCATCCGACGCCGCCGGTCTTTGACGGCGTAGAGGACCGCAACGGCCGGCGCAACTCCGATGAGATCCGGCTCTGGGCCGACTACATCACGCCGGCAGACAGCGGCTACATCTACGACGATGAGGGCGTCAACGGAGGCCTCCCACGGGGCGCGCACTTCGTCGTGGCCGGCGACCAGAACTCCGACCCGCTGGACGGCGACAGCCTGCCGGGCTCGATCGATCAACTGCTGGACGACCCGCGAGTCAACACCAACCGGACGCCCGATTCGTTCGGGGCAGTGCAGGCTGCGATCCAACAAGGCGGCGCCAACCGGACGCACCTCTCACCGCACCGTTTCGACACCGCCGACTTCTCCGAACCGGAGCCGGGAAACCTACGCGTGGACTATGTGCTGCCCTCGACCACGCTGTCGATCCAATCCACGGGGGTGTACTGGCCGACGACGTTCAACCCGCAGCACCGACTCGTCTATGACCCGAGCTTCCCGTTCGGCGTAGCCAGTTCCGATCACCGACTCGTGCGCGTGGACGTACGGGTTCCCGGGGCCTGACCCAGCCGCTGGGGCAGGCCGAGACCCGGCTTCATCGGTGGCACCAGGTCTGTCCTAGCGTTCACTTCGTGACCGATCGGAGCGGGGTACGGCTGTGCGACCTGACCACCCTCCGTACCGGTGGTGAGGCCGCGCACGCTGTCTCGGCGGAGTCCCTCGACGAACTCGTGGATGCCGTACGCAGTGCCGACGCCGCCTCCCGAGCCGTCCTCCTCATCGGCGATGGATCGAATCTCGTTGCCCCCGACCAAGGTTGGGACGGTGACGTCGTCCTGATCCGGGTTCGGGGGATCGAGTCCGTACGTCGCGGCCAGGACATCGATGTTCGGGTTGCCGCTGGTGAACCCTGGGAGGAGGTCGTCACTCGATCGGTAGAGGCCGGCTGGTCGGGGTTGGAGTGCTTGTCCGGGATCCCCGGCCGGACCGGAGCGACGCCGGTTCAGAACGTCGGCGCGTACGGCCAGGAGGTGGCCGACTCGATCACCGCCGTGGAAGTGTTCGACCGGGAGACCGGCCGACGGATGGCCTGGTCGGCGGCGGCGTGCCGATTCGGCTACCGCGACAGCCGCTTCAAGCACACCGATCGGTTCGTGGTGCTTTCCGCACAGTTCAGGTTGGCACTGTCCCGGCTCTCGGCGCCGATCAGGTACCCCGAACTGGCCTCCCAGCTCGGGGTCGAGGTCGGCGAGCGAGCACCGGCGGCCGCCGTCCGCGCGACGGTTCTCGAACTGCGCCGGAACAAGGGAATGGTGTTGGACGCCGCCGATCACGACACCTGGAGTGCCGGGTCGTTCTTCACCAACCCGATTCTCACCCCCGGCGAGTACGAGCGCTTCGCCGAGTTGGCCAACGCCCGGCTCGGGCCGGATGCTGCCTGGCCGGCCTACCCGGATCCGCGCGGCCGGAAGCTGTCTGCGGCCTGGCTGATCGAGCAGGCTGGCTTTGCCAAGGGGTATGCCCGGGGCGCGGCGGCCGTGTCGGGCAAGCACACGTTGGCGCTGACGAATCGCGGCTCGGCGACCAGCGCCGACATCCTCACGTTGGCCACCGAGATCATCGACCGGGTCGAGTCGGCGTTCGGCGTACGACTGCACCCCGAGCCCCGCATCCTCAGCTTTTCAAGGTGATCTTGACCTTATGGTGGTTTCTGGAGGCGGCTACCGGCGTGTCGCCGCAATAAGGTCAAGATCACGAAGGATGTGGGTATGGCATCTGAGACTCCCTGGTGGGGCGTGCTGTCCTCTGCGGCGGCACCGACTCTGCTGATCGGTGGCTGGACCGTCGCGGCGGCCCAACAGGAAACCCGGTTCGACTCCCTCACCCAGACGATCAGTGCCCTGGCCGCCCTGGACGCCACCGATCGGTGGGTGATGACCGCCGCGCTGGCCGGTGTGGGACTTTCGCACGTCACGACGGCTCTGGCCTTGCGCGGAGCGGCCCTGCCGGGCCGGGTGGTCCTGGGCGCCGGGGGAGTCGCGACGCTGCTGGTGGCTGCCCTGCCGCTGCCCACCGTGCTCGGGGACGGCGGCTCCACTCCGCACACCATCGTGGCCGGGATCTCCTTCGGTGCCCTTGCCGTCTGGCCCGCGCTGGCCATGCGCGCGAGTCGTAAGGACGACGCGATTGGACGCGGGGCCGCCTCGGTCAAGCAGAAAATCCCCTGGGGGCTCCGGCGCACGGTGGCCGTGGCCGCCAGCGCCGTTCTGCTCGCTGGCGTCGGCTGGTTCGTCTCCGACCTGGGCCAGGAGGGCAGCTTGGTCGGCCTGTCCGAACGGGTGACCGCCGGCGCCCAAGCGCTCTGGCCCCTCGCGGTCGTCCTGAGCACCCGGCGTGCCCGCCGCTAAGGCCCTAGCGCCCGTCAAGGGACTTTCTCCGGAGAAAGTGCGGTCAGCGGGCGGGCTGAGGTGACATTCTCCGGAGAAAGTGCGGTCACGGGGTGGCGCAGCATCACTCGGGTTCCCGGTGAACCTTGTGCTGGGCCGCCTGAGCCAGCGGGCGGACGACCATCAGGTCCACGTTCACATGGTGCGGGCGGGTGATCGTCCAGGCGATGCAGTCAGCGATGTCGTCGGCGACCAGGGGTTCGCGGACGCCCGTGTAGACAGCATCGGCGCGGGAGCGGTCGCCGTCGAACCGGTTGAGGGAGAACTCCTCGGTGGCCACCATTCCTGGCGCCACTACCATCACCCGTACCGGTTGGCCGACCAGTTCCAGCCGCAACGTCTCGGCGACCACGTGTGTCCCGTGCTTGGCCGCGGTATACCCCCCGCCGCCCTCGTAGACGCCCATTCCGGCCGTAGAGCCGACCAGCACGACGTCGCCGGCCCCGCTGGCGACCAGTGCCGGCAGCAGCGCCTTGGTCATCCGGACGACGCCGAGCACGTTGACCTCATACATGGCAATCCAGTGGTCCAGGTCCGCTTCGGCAACCGGTTCCATCCCGTACGCGGCCCCGGCGTTGTTGACCAGGACCCGGCAGGCCGGCACCTGCGCACAGAAGTCGTCGACGGAGAGCTGATCGGTCACATCCAGCCGGTATGCGCTACCGCCGATCTCGGCGGCCAGCGTCTCGATCCGCTCGGTACGCCGCGCCCCGAGTACGACGTAGAAGCCCTCGCCGGCGAGCCGACGCGCTGTTGCCGCACCGATCCCGCTCGAGGCGCCGGTGACCACGGCAATCGGAGGCTCCGATATGGGCATGTACTGGCCGCTCTCGTGGTTGTCCCTCATGGAGATCATCCTGCCCGAGCACAGCTCTGGGCGAGGATGGGTTGTCGTGACAGACGCGAACAAGACCTGGAGGTACGCCGATGGCTGACCGCGCACTGCCTGACCGCGCTTTGCCTGACCGCGTCTTTCCTGAGCGCGTGGCCACGGTGTCGGTGCACACCTCACCGCTGGATCAACCCGGCGCGGGCGACGCCGGCGGCATGAACGTGTTCATCGTCGAGGTGTCCAAGCGGCTGGCCGCTCAGGGCATCGAGGTCGATGTCTTCACCCGCGCGACGTCCAGCGATCTCGGGCCGGTCGAGATCCTGGCCCCAGGGGTCAACGTTCGGCACATCACCGCGGGTCC
>JACCUM010000485.1 GCA_013811805.1 Geodermatophilaceae bacterium
CGTCTGCCCGGCGGCGAAGGTGAGGCTGCCCGACTGCGCCTGGTAGTCGCCGCCGGCGACGGTGGCGCTGCCATCGGCGGTGGCATAGTCCACGGTCACCGGAACGTCGCTCGCGGCGGTAAGGGCGACGGTGAAGGTCATTGCCCGCGTACCCGAGTTCCCCTCCGTGGGGTGTGCCCGTCTTTCTTGGCATCATGCGGCGGTGGACCAATAGGCCTTGGCCTGCCCGCTGTCGTAGAGGGCGGTCAAGTTCATCATGGCCGCGGCGTGATCACGGTCCCATTTCATGCCGGGCCGCTTGAGCCGCAGCGTCAGGGTCTTGCACATGGCTTCGGTCGGTCCGGACCCGATGTCATACCCCTTGGCCAGCGCCATCGGGTAGTCCAGCAGCCCCAGGCGAGCGACCACGTAATCCCGCAGGCATCGCAAGCTTGCACGCTTGGCCGGCGCCCGGATTCTCTTCGCCAGCGCGTCGATCGCGGCCAGCACCGGCGCCACCCCCAGCTCCTTGATCTCTTTCAGCCGCGCCGCCGTCCAATCCTTTGCCTCTTGTGTTTCGCCCAGACAGCATTTGGCCGCCGCATGGACGTGCTGGCTCACGTGATAAAAGTCCAGCAGCATTACTTTGATCAGCAGCAGCATCCGGCAGATCTGCCCGGCGATCCACTTGGCCCCGTCGGTCAACGAGATGCACTCGTCGGCCTGCTCGAATGCCACCTGCGCCGCGTGCGCTTTGAGCAAGGGTCCAAAGACTTCGCTGTTGGCTTGGGTCACGAACGCGTGGCGGTGCTTTTTCTGCTGGTCGTAGAACAAACCGATCTTCATTTCCTTGAACCGCTCGTCCGATCCTTCTCGCGCCGGTGGCAGCGGCTTGGCATTGCCGACTCCGCAAGCCGAACGCTGTTGACGACGGATCGACTGGGCTTTCCGGCGTTTATCTTTCTCCTGCTGCGTCACCGTCGGGGCCATCACCCCATCCACCCCCACGTACACGCGCGTCAGCGACTCGCCGGTGACGCCTACTTGCACCTTGGCATCGGCGCTGGTCCAGGCGGCTTTGAGTTTGCCACTGTCACGGGCCCGGGCAACCGTCGCGGCTTCCGATTCGACCAGCTGCCGCAACTTCTCCTTGCCCACCGGAACATTGCCGATCCGCTTGGCGTCGTCCGCCGCCTGCCTGAAGTCCTGCACCATGCCCAGGCGGCACAAAATCTCCCGCGCCCCGGGCGACGCCCTCCCCCGCTCAATCCCCACCGATGCATCGGCCGGGAATACGCCGCCGCAGCCCTTGGCCCAAAAGTATCGACGCTCCAATTCAATCTCCCCGTCGGCCGTCAGCACCCGCACGCCGCGGCTTCCCTTGTGCCGCAACGCGCCGGGCCCGTCCGTCGGGGGAAAAAGCCGCCTGGGATGCAGACGGCAATCGGTCGATCCGACCTTGAATCATCTGGCCAAAGCAGTCGGCGGTGAGCTTCTGGAAGACCTCCCGGACTTCCCATTCGCTGGCGGCAATCCATTGCCCATCCGGTGCTTCATCCACCGCCCGTAGGGCCTCATCCAGCGCGTGCTGGCATCGCTCGGTCAACCGCCGCTTGAGGACTTCCTTGTCCATACATGGCCTCCTGATTGAAGTGTCGCCACCATTCTAACGTCCTTTGCCAAGAAAGATGGCCACACCCTGACCCACTGCCGACCGGCGGAAACTCTTGACAGGTTGGGGCGTTAAGCTACGATGAATTGAGTCCAGCACCGTCGGCGGTCACCCCAGCTAAGGAGCCCACCTTGAGCGCGCTCACAAAAGTCTTCGTCGTGCTGCATGTCGTCTTAACGATGTTGTTCGTCGCCGCGACGATCGTCTTCGTCAACCGTGTCGAGGAGTTCAAGAAGAATGAAGAGTCAAAGACGAGGGAGGTGACCATCGCAAACCGGCGGGCGCAGTTCGCCGAGGACCACGCGAAGACCGCGATCGCCGAGGCCACGGCCGTCAAGCTCCAGACGGGCAACGAGGTCTCCCGCATCCGCCAGTTGTACAACAC
>JACCUM010000492.1 GCA_013811805.1 Geodermatophilaceae bacterium
AGAACGTGCTCGATGCCGTCGTTGCCGGCCTCGACCAGCGTCTGCTCGACCCAGGAGAACTCCTCGTCATCGAGCATCGCGCGACTGTCCTCCTGCAGCGACCGGGCCGCGCGTGAGTCGATCATGAGCAGCCGGACGGTATGCCATTTGCGGCGATAGCTCCAGCGGATCGAGGACGGGTTCCGGTCGGCCTCCAGGGCCACCTCGCGCAGCGCGTCGTACCCATCCTCCGCACTGGTGATCTGATCGAAGATCGCGTCCGCGCGAAGCTCGTCGGGAGCCAGGTTGCCGATGTGCTGATAGATCCAGTAGCTGCCCAGGGCCCCGGCGACTCGGTCGGCCCACCAGTCGGTGGCGTTGATCGTCGTACGCCACGCCGCTGAGGTGTTCCAGTCGTCGATGACATCGTGGTCGTCGAAGATCATCGAGGACGGAATCGTGGAGAGCAGCCAGCGGATGTCCGGATCGGTCCAGGACTGGTGATAGATGTAGGTGAACTCCTCGAAGTTGGCCAGCTGGTCGTGCGGGGGCTTGTCGAGGTCGCGACGTGAGGCGAGATATTCCTTCGTCGACTCGGTCGTTTCGTCGGCGTAGACCTGATCGCCCAGCAGTACCAGAGCGTCGGGCCACTGCTCCTCGGGAAGGGCGGCGATCTTGATGGAATAGCTGTCCAGCGCGTCCGGCGGGAAGTCCTCTTGCTCCTCGTCGGTGATCGCCAACGGGGTGGCGTAGCGGCAGGACCCGAACACCACCGAGAAGGCATCAGAGCCACCGGCGGTGCGGATCCGGCTCGGTGGGCGGGTGGAATCAGCGGGTGGCCAGACGAGCGTGTCGTCCAGGTGCACCTCGTACGGCGTGATGCTGCCGGGTTGCAGGCCTTCGACGACGACGAGCGCGTAGTGATGGCCGCCGACGTGGAAGGTCTTGGTCTGGCCCAAGGGCGAGGACTTGCCGGTCGTGACGGTGACCCGGCACGCCGCGTCGGTTTCCACCCAGATAGTGGCCGAGGTCTTGTCGACATGGCGCAGCAGCGGTCCGAGAACGAGGGAAGGCATCAAGTCATGCCTACTGCATCGCGGCGCTCGCGGCCAGCGGATCGAAGCCGAACGGCAACTCCAGTCGGTGCCGGGACAGGATGTCGGCGTCGTTCAGCAGGGCCCGCGTGGCCCGATCAGCCACGATCGTCCCATCATCGAGGATGACCGAGCGTGCGCACAACTGCGCGGCATAGGGCAGGTCGTGGGTGACCATCAGCAAGGTGATCGGCAGGCCGGTCAGGATCTCGGCCAGCTCTCGTCGGCTGGCCGGATCTAGGTTGGAAGACGGCTCGTCCAGAACCAGGATCTCCGGCTCCATCGACAGCACCGTGGCAACGGCGACTCTGCGGCGCTGGCCGAAGGACAGATGGTGCGGCGGTCGATCGGCGAACTCGGCCATACCAACCGCATCCAGTGCCGCCTCGACGCGGGCGGCGAGGTCCGGCCCACGCAGACCCAGGTTCGCCGGTCCGAAAGCGACGTCCTCGCGCACCGTGGGCATGAACAACTGGTCATCGGGATCCTGGAAGACGATCCCAACCCGCCGTCGGATCTCGGTCAGGTGTCTCTTGGCAACCTCGAGCCCACCTACCTGCACGGTTCCCGCGCCAGCGGTGAGGATGCCGTTCAGGTGCAGGACCAGGGTGGTTTTTCCTGCACCGTTCGGCCCCAACAACGCGACTCGCTCGCCGCGTTCGATCCGCAGATCGACGCCGAACAGGGCCTGGTGCCCGTCCGGATAGGCGTAGGCCACTCCAGACATCTGCAGACTGGGCGCTGAAGCCGAGCTGCTCACGATTGCCCCACCTCGTGCGCTGTGTCATGGCGCGCTTCGCGCGCGAGTCGCCTCCGCTCCTCGGAGCCGCTCGGCGGGGAGTGTGGGGATCGGGTGGCGGTCAGGCCGTTCGCCCCGCCGAGCATCTCCTGCGATGCTCGGCTCCAGCGCACCGCTCGCTCCGCTCCTCGCTCGTTCCTCACTGCGATGCTCACTCGCTCTCGGCTCACGACAGGGCCCAGGCGC
>JACCUM010000503.1 GCA_013811805.1 Geodermatophilaceae bacterium
TGGCTGAGGGTGAGCCCCTGCCGATCCGCGTCTTGCTACCACACGGCAGCCGACTGGCAGACCGATCGTGGGTCAGGTTTCAGCGCCAGCGAGATCACCCAGGCGGTGCAGCGGCGGCTCACCTCGCGCGCTCGTCTGCTGGTGACCCTCGAGGTGCGGCATGCGATCCGTCATCGGGACCTGATCACGCAGGTGCTCGGCGACGCCGTGGCCGGTGTCCACAGCCAGCTGGAGTACCGATTCGGCCGGGACGTGGCGCGATCCCACGGGCTGCCGACGGGTCAGCAACAATTCCGCGTGCCGGCCACCACCCGGCTCGCGGACGTGGCGTATGAGGAGTTTGCGCTGCTCATCGAGCTGGATGGTCGGATCGGCCACGTCAAGGAGGGGATGTTGCGCGATCGCCGGCGAGACAACGCACACGCGATCGTCGAGTGGCTGACGCTGCGTTTCGGCTGGCGGGAGGTCGGGCACACACCCGTGCTTGTGGCCGCTGACATAGCCGCAGTCCTCTGGCCTCGCCTGCTCCCGCCTCACACGTAGCGGTCGAGGATGCTGTTCTCGGCCAAGCGGGACAGACCCTCGCGGATGCTACGGGCACGGGCCTCACCGACACCGTCCACGGCCTGAAGATCCTCGATCGTTGCCGCAAGCAGCTTCTGCAAGGCGCCGAAGTGGTCGACCAACCGGTTGATGATCGCCGGAGGCAGGCGCGGCACCTTGTTCAAGAGCCGGTAGCCCCGAGGGCTGATCGCAGCGTCCAGAACCTCCGGGGCAAGGCCGAACCCGAAGGCACGGGCCATCTGGGTCAAGTCGAGCAGATCAGTCGAGGACAGATCCTGTAGTTCGTTGAGAACTTCCGAGGCTTTAGGGGCCTTGCGGCTGCCGGGAAGGTAGTCGCGGGCAAGCAGCTCACGATCGTCCTCGATGCCGCCGAGGAGTTCGTCGAGCTGCAGGGACAACAGCCGCCCGTCGACACCCAGTTGCATCATGTAGCCGTGGATCTCGTCGGCGATCCGCCGCACCATCTCCAGGCGCTGGCTCACGCTCATCGCGTCCCGGACCGTGACCAGGTCTTCGATCTCGAGGGTCAGCAGGGTTCCGGCCACCTCGTCGAGGCGAAGCTTGTACCGCTCGAGGGTGGCCAGGGCCTGGTTGGCGCGGGACAGCACGGTCGTGGGGTGCTCGAGGGTGTGCCGGCGGCCGGCGACGTACACACTGATGATCCGCATCGACTGACTGACCGAGATGACCGGCAGACCGGTCTGGATCGCGACCCGCTCGGCCGTACGGTGCCGGGTCCCCGACTCCTCGGTCGGAATCGACGGGTCGGGCATGAGGTGCACACCGGCTCGTACGATCCGGCTGAGATCACCAGAAAGGATCACCGCACCGTCCATCTTGGCGAGCTCGCGCATCCGGGTGGCAGCGAACTCGACGTCCATCGGAAAACCGCCGGTACTCATGCTCTGCACGAGCTTGTCGTTGCCGAGCACGATCAAGGCGCCGGTGTTGCCGGCCAGGATGCGCTCCATGCCCTCCCGCAGGGCCGTACCGGGGGCGATCAATGCGAGCACGATGCGCATCGAGACGTCGGGGTCGGGTTCGACCACGGATGGCACGCCTCCTCCTGCATGACTGGTCGGCCGCTGGATGGCCCGTCGCGTCGACACGACACACGTATCGGCGCTCGGTCACCCGCGCGCTTGTGGTCAGCATAGGTCGCCGAGGCAGCCGTTGCTCCCCAACAGCTGGGCTCGGCCGGCACGTCGGCTCGGTCGGCTCAGCGCAGCAGCGACCCGAGGGCTGCTGTCAAGGTCGGAACTTCTCGTACGTCGGCGGAATTCGATCCAGAGCCCGCCGAGCCCGAACTGTTCGTCCCCGCCGGGCCATTCGGCGGGGTCGTGCCATCTGGCGGCACGATGATCGTGTGGTAACCCAGCCGGGTGGCTTCGGCGATCCGACGGGAAAGTCCGCGTACCCGCCGGAGTTCGCCGGACAACCCGACCTCACCGATCGCGATCACCCGACCCGGCAGGGCCTTGTCCAGCCGGGCCGAGGCGATCGCCAGCGCAATGGCTAGATCTGCGGCCGGCTCGGTGATCCGTACGCCGCCGACGGTGGCCGCGAACAGATCCCGGTCGGACAGTCGAAGCCCGGCATGGCGTTCGACGACAGCCTGCACCAGAGCGACTCGTGAGCTGTCCAGACCGCTGACCGCTCGGCGCGCGGGGCCGCCGCTGGTCTCGTTGACCAGGGCTTGGACCTCGGCCACCAGCGGCCGGGTGCCTTCCATTGCCACGGTCAGGCAGGTCCCGGGGACCGGTGCGCGCTGGCTGGAGACGAACAACGCCGAAGGGTCAGGTACGCCGACGATGCCGGTCTCCTCCAGGGCGAAGCAGCCGACCTCCTCGGCGTTGCCGAACCGGTTCTTGGTGGCCCGCAACAGCCGCAGGGCCGAATGCCGTTCCCCTTCGAAGCTGAGGACCACATCCACGAGGTGTTCCAGGGTTCGCGGTCCGGCGACGCTGCCGTCCTTGGTGACGTGCCCGACCAGGATCGTGGGCAGGTTGCGCCGCTTGGCAACGGCCGACAGCGCAGCAGCGACCGTACGAACCTGGCTGACCCCGCCGTCAGTCCCCTCGGTGGCACCGCAGCGGATCGTCTGGACCGAGTCGATGATCAGCAGGGTGGGTGCCACGGCTTCCACCTGGCCCAGGGCCGCTGAGAGGTCGTTCTCCGCGGCGAGGAACAGCTGGTCGTGACGGGCGCCGATTCGCTCGGCCCGCAACCGGATCTGGCCGACCGACTCCTCACCGGAGACCACGAGCGCGCGTCCCTTGCCGTCGGCGGTCCATTGCTTGGCGACCTCGAGCAGCAGTGTGGACTTCCCGACGCCCGGCTCCCCGGCAAGCAGCACGACCACGCCGGGA
>JACCUM010000508.1 GCA_013811805.1 Geodermatophilaceae bacterium
ACCCGGCGGTTCTCCGGTTGCTGCCGAGAGTCGGGCTGGCCGGCGCCGCTCTGGATGCGGCGATCGGGGCGGCGATCATCGACGAGCTCCGCCGACTCGAATGGCTACCTGAGACCCCCGGAGACCCGCGCCAGGACGCCCTGACTTCGGTCGACCGCGTTCGCCCGGCCCGGGCCACCGCACTGGACCCCTCCAGTGACGACCTGGTGACCGCGCTTGCCGACGTGATCGCCGGCTTGCTGCCCGCTTCGTGGTCTCGCCGCAGCGATGCCCCAGTGCTAGCAGCGCTCGGGATCCGGCGGATGGATCTGGCCTCGGTCATCGAGCTGGTGTCCACCCTCGATCGGCCAGGAAGCTGGTGGTCGGCCCTCTACGCCGCCCTTGAGCGCATCGAATCCCCGGACGACCGGGATGCGCTCTCCGCTATCCCAGTCCCATTGACCGACGGCCGGATGGCCTACGGCGCGCGCGGTCTGCTGCTGCCCGACCGTGACCTGGGCGCGCTCGACCTCAGTGCGCTGGGACTTCGGATCGTCGACCCGGAGGCGCTCGGTGCAGACGATGCCCGTCGTCTCCTGGAGCGGTTGGGCGCCAACTCGGCCTCTGCCCCGAGCATCCTTGCCTCGTCCGAGGTCCAGGCGGCCGTCGAGGCGAGCCTGGACGACGATGATCCGGAGCCGACAGCCAGAGCCGTCCTCGAGCTGGTCCGCGCGGCCGAGTCCGCGGTCGGTGACCACCCGTGGTTTGCCGACCTCGCACTTCCCGACGGTGAAGGGGAATGGACGCCAGCCGGTGAGCTGGTACTACCGGGATCACCGCTTGCCTCGGTCCTAGACCCGGAGGCGCTGGGACGCGTGGACCGCAACTGGGTGGCGGCGTACGGACCTGAACCCCTGGTGGCAGTCGGGGTGCTGGCCGGCTTCGCAGTTCTCCGATCCGGGAGTGCGGACCTAGGCGAGGGAGAGCACGACCTCGACGCCGAGAGTCGGTGGTACGACGCGGTCTTCGATCGGCTACCGCCCAGTGAGCGGCCGCCGACTCTGGACAGTCTGACTGCCGTACGGGATCTCGATCTTGTACGTTCCGATCGCTGGCCAGCCGCCCTACGACTGTTGGCTCAGCTCCCCGACGATGTGTTCGCCGACACCCTCGTGACTGTCAGTGCGAGCGGTCCCAGCGGAGGGTATTCAAGGGGCGACGGCGCGTTGGCGGTCGCGGTCCCCTCCTACACGCGATGGTGGCTGTCCACGCATCCGATACTCGCCGGCCAGCGACCCGACCGCCTCCGAGCACCGGACGCAGAGCTTCTCGCCGGCCTGTTCGACGTCGCCGACGTGGCACCGGAAATCCTGCGACTCGTACATTGCTTGTCCACAGTGGACGACGCAATGGCCGATCTGGAGACCGCGCTCGAACTACTCACCCGGTTGGGCGGGCCGGATCGTGCCGTACGGGCAGAGCTCCTGCCCGACATCTATCCGCGCCTGGCCGCGGCCCTGGACGGGATCGAGGTGCAGCCGCCGCAGCGGGTCCGCGTCGCGCCGGACCTGACCGTGGACCGTGACCGGGCAGTCGTGCTGGATGCGCCGTACCTCTTGCCGCTGCTGGACCGGATTCCCGTGCCGGCTGCCGGCGCTTCCGTGGCCGTCGCTGATCTGCTGGACCTGCCACTAGCCACCGAGATCGTGACGGCGGCCGTCACGTCAGGCCCCGAATCGGTCATCGACTGGGCGGACATCCCCGGTGCGTCGCTCGCCGCACGACGGCTCGGCCTCGACTCGCTGCCCGGCCGAGTCGGCCGGCACAACTCGCTGCTGGTGACCGGCGGGCGACCCGTTTCGTGGTGGCCTGAGGGTGACATCGACCATGTCGAGGAAGCCGCCGGTCCGCCCGCGCTCGGCCGCGCGCTGGCCTGGCGGTACGACCGCTGGCCGCTACGGGCCGCGCTGGCCGAGGCATTCGCGCACCCCGATCAGGCCGACCGGCTGGACGCGGAGGATGCCAGCGGCTGAGCCGGCCGGAGAGTCCGCTGATCTTCAGCCAGCATTCAGCTGACCGGTACGACGGTGGGTAAGACGAGGCACCCCAGCGAACCGGCAGAGCGAGGGAGGACCGATGCGAGTACTCGTGGTGGAGGACGAGAAGCGGCTTGCAGCGGGTCTGCGAAACGGGCTGGAGGCCGACGGTTTCGCCGTCGATGTCGCCCTGGACGGGACCGACGGGTTGTGGCTGGCCCGGGAGAACACCTACGACGCCATCGTGCTGGACCTCATGCTGCCGGGCATCAACGGCTACCGGATCTGCCAGACGCTGCGTCAGGAGCGGGTGTGGACGCCGATCATCATGCTGACCGCCAAGGACGGGGAATGGGACGAGGTCGAGGCGCTGGACACCGGCGCCGACGACTTCCTGACCAAGCCCTTCTCCTACGCGGTGCTGCTTGCCCGACTTCGCGCGTTGATCAGGCGCGGCGCGCAGGAACGTCCATCCGTGCTGTCGGCCGGTGATCTGGCGCTGGATCCAGCGGCCAAACAGGTCTCCCGCGGGGGAGTGCCGATCGGGCTGACGGCGCGGGAGCACTCGCTGTTGGAGTACCTGCTGCGACGACGTGGTGAAGTGGTCTCCAAGCGGGAGATCCTCGACCACGTGTGGAACTACGACTTCGAGGGCGACCCCAACATCGTGGAGGTCTACGTACGGCACCTGCGCAACAAGCTGGACCGCCCATTCGGCCGTGAGTCCATCACCACGGTCCGCGGCGCGGGCTACCGGCTGGCCGCTGATGGCGGCTGAGCAGGCCCCGACGCGGCATCGGCTGCGATCCCGGTGGGGAACGGTCCGGGTACGGACCACTCTGGTCGCCACCGCGGCTGTGGGCCTGGCCCTGCTCGCGGGTTCGGTCGTCCTCGTCTCCTTGTTGAGCTCGATGCTCACCGACAGCGTGCGTGCGAGCGCTCAGGCGCAGGCCGACCAGGTCGCAGCAGCTGTCGGTGAATCTGGACCGACGCGACTGGACCTACCCGATGATGACGATCGCCTCGTCCAGGTATTGGACGGCGACAACCAGGTGGTCGCCTCCAGTTCGGAGCAGATCGGCTCGGAACGGCTGGTGATCGTGGCACCGGGAAGTTCGACGACGATCGAGGTTGCCATCGACGACGACGACTATCTCGCCGTGGCTGCTGCGGCCGATACGTCGCAGGGCAGGTATCTGGTCGTCGTGGCACACGCCCTGGACCGCGTCGCGGAATCGACGCGGGCCTTGACGACGTTGCTCGCCGCAGGACTGCCGATCCTGCTGCTGCTGCTGGCCGCGACCACCTGGCGGGTCGTCGGCGGCGCACTTGCTCCAGTGGAGGCGATCCGGCGCGAGGTTGACGAGGTATCGGCACGCGAGTTGCACCGCAGGGTGCCGCAACCCGCTGGCACCGACGAGATTTCGCGGTTGGCCTCGACGATGAATCGGATGCTGGCCCGCTTGGAGTCTGCCCGCCTGCGTCAGCAGCAATTCGTTGCTGATGCCTCCCACGAACTGCGCTCCCCGCTGGCCAGCATCCGCGCGCATGCCGAGGTCGCC
>JACCUM010000519.1 GCA_013811805.1 Geodermatophilaceae bacterium
CCGGTTACGCCCGCACCCTGCCGGTGCGGTGCGTACATGGGCTTAGCTGGACGCGGGTCGAGCATGCTGTTGGCCTCGGCGACAAGCGTGTCGATCCGTCCGGCGTGCCGTCCGTATCTCTCGAGTATCGCGGCCGAGTTGCGGACGGAGTTGCGGTATCTGACGTCGTTCGAGAACAGCACGGTTCCCCCGTCGGCCGGATAGTGCCCCGACGGGCCCTTGAACGGGACGAAGGAGTAGCCGACCTGGTAGTCGTTCATCCACGCCCGCAGGGACAACTCGTTGTCGAAGCCGATACCTGGCTCGCCCACGTCCGAGAACGAGTGGTCCCAACCGCCGAGGGCTTCGTAGTTCTCTCTGCGGAGGAAATACGGCCCGATGTTGACGTGATGCACGAAGCGGAATTCGTCTCCGCCCCAGATGCGCTTGGCCTTCGCGGGATCGGGATCGAAGCTCTCGAAGCCCATGAAACCGCCGAGAATTGCCAGCCGAGGATGGTCGGCGAACCGTTCGAGCGCGAAGTCGAGCCAGTCGGTCGAACGCGGAATGACGTCGTCGTCCTGGACCAGACAGACGATGTCCGACCGAGCGAACCTGATCGCCCGATCGAGGATCCTGATCTCGTGCAGGTCGTTCGAGTGGATAAGGAAGTCGTTCGGCCGCGTCAGTTGGGCCATCCACTTCTCGTGCGAGCCGTCCAGCGACCCGTCCTCACAGACGATCAGCTCGTGGTCGTCGCCTAGGCCGCGGAGGCCGTCGACGAGCTGGTCCAGATTGGACACGCGATTGAACGACTGAACGATGAAGGCAAGCCGAGGCCGATCCTGGTACGCCCTTGGCCCGGACCTGCGTCGGGTCTTCGCCGCCTTGACGCGTTCGATCGTTTCCGGATCCGAAGCAGTCACAATTCCCGTACCCGAGGCCGGTCACCGTGGTGCGGCGAGCCTCCGGCCTCCGCCAATGCCGGCGGTCTGCGGTGGGTATTGATGTGCGGCAAATCTGGAGCGTTCAACAGAACGGTCCGCGCCAAGCTCGACCCGTTGTGCACGAGCTGGCGGCACCGACTCAGCAGAAGATATTCGATTATGGCGTCCTCTCCGTTCTTCGCAGCCACGTCGCGGTCTCCGGCGATGTAGGCCGGCATGATCCATCCCGTCGGGCCCTGGCCCGCCGCCTCGCCGCCCTGATGTCGAACACTGTCGTACGCGATGACGCGCTGCGGAAACGCCGCTGCCAGACGGTCGACCGACGACTGGTCGTCGGACGCGGCGAAGACTTTCGCGTCCGGCTCGACCTCCAGGATCCGCTCGATCTCGGCGTAATATCGCGAGAGCACGAGCGAGCCCTGGCGAAAAGGGCGTATCTCCTGCGTGGACGTCGCATCAGTCCCTCGGGCGTGCAGTCCGACGACGTAGTGCCCGGCCATCTGCCTGGTGTAGAAGTCCTCTACCTTCTGCGCGAGGTACGACCGCGGCCGGACGAAGCTGTCTAGAACGGCCTTCGCCTCTCGTCGCAGCGCGTCGCTCGGATCGTCCCACTGATACGGGATCCGCAACGCCATACCCCCCAGCAAGGGATGATCGCCGAAGTGACTGGACACGAATGCGCCGTCGCCGACCAGGTACCCGACCTCGTCGGCAGTGGGCCGGTCATGAGCGAGAAGCGCTGTGACCGACTCGGGGATCCGCGCCGCCGGACAACTCCGATTTACGGGCTCGAAGTAGTACTCCCAGACCGTATCCGCTCCGCGATAGCCGTTCGGCGTCCAGTAGCAGGTGCCGCCCCCGAAGTAGAACACCGGAATGCACGCTTCGGCGAGCGCCCACGGGATCTGAGCGACGACCTGTTGGATCAGCGAGAACATCCCGACGTCGCGCTCAGTGATGATATGAAGCCGCGTCGGGCCGTTGCTCATGCGTCCAGCGCCGTCCCCTCGAAGAAGCGGAATGTTCCGGCCGACGCCACCTGCTTCTCGATCCACCGGTACGTGGGCTCGAGGCCCTGCATCAGCGGGACCGACGGCTCCCACCCCAGGACCTCGCGCAGCCGCCGATTGTCGGAATTCCGGCCTCGCACGCCCTGCGGGCCGTCCACGTGCCGCAGTGTGACATCGTCCTTGCCGGACAGACCGATGATCATGTTGGCGAGTTCGTTGACGGTTACCATGTCTTCGGTTCCGATATTGAGCGGCTCCGGATAGTCCGAGTGGATGAGCCGGTAGATACCCTCAACGCTGTCGTCGACGTAGCAGAACGACCCCGTCTGCTCCCCGTCGCCCCAGAGCTCGATCTCCCCGCCCGGCTCCACCGTGGCCACCTTTCGGCACAGGGCCGCCGGCACCTTCTCGCG
>JACCUM010000001.1 GCA_013811805.1 Geodermatophilaceae bacterium
GGCTGCTGCTCCCAGTACCCGGGACCGCCCATGCGGGCGAGCGCGATGGCGTCGATGTCGACGAACGGGCGTTGGCCCGGGTCCGCGCGTTGCTGGCCAAGGCCGAGTCGACCGAGTTCCCCGAGGAGGCCGAAGCCCTGTCGGCCAAGGCGCAACAGCTGATGGCCCGGTACGCGATCGAGCGGATCGTGGTCGAGTCCGGGGCCGGGTCTGCTGGCCCGCAGCCGGTGACCGGCCGGCGACTCTGGCTGGACGCCCCCTACGTCAGCGCCAAGTCCCTTCTCGTCGCCGCGGTCGCCGCCGCCAACCGCTGCGAGACGGTGTGGTCGGAGTACCTCGGCTTCACCACCGTCATCGGCGATCAGGCTGACCTCGACGCGGTGGAACTCCTGGTCACGTCGCTGATGGTGCAGGCCAATCGGGCGATGCTGCAGCACGGGCGGCAGCGCGATCGGTACGGCGGTTCGCGGACCCGCTCGTTCCGGCAGTCCTTCCTGATCTCCTACGCCACCCGGATCGGTCAACGGCTACGCGGCGCGACCGATGCGGCGCTCGGTGAGGTCGATGACAGCCGCGCGCTGTTGCCGGTCTTGCACGCCCGCGCCGAACGAGTCACTGCCGCGCGTACCGAGATGTTTCCCGGCACGGTCCAGAAGGAATTCAACGTCAGCAATCCAGCGGGCTGGGCCGCCGGGCGAGCCGCGGCCGACCAGGCACGGTTCGACGTGGCCGCTGCCCTCCCCGGCGAGCGCGTACCCATGGCCGAAGCCTCCGGCCGCTGAGCGGGCAGCCGTTCTTCGCCACCGCTAGACGGGTGATGCTCCGGTCGCACCGCCTTGACGCGTGCAGTCGCCCGATTCTTGTCAGTACGCAAACCCAGTCGCAGACGACCACGAATCGGGTCGATGGACTGGTCGCCGTGGAGCGGGTTCGGATGCTGTTGGCCGCGGCGGGCGCCAGATCGGGCTCGGCTCACCGGCGAGGCAAACGGTCGGCTGTCGGAGGGCTTACCTAGCATGGCTTGGAACCGAGGTAACCCGCCGCGAACGAGCGAACGAGCGAACGAGCGAACGAGCGAGCGGGCGAGCGGGGCGAACGGGCGAGCGGGAGGGGTGAGGCGATGGCATCCATAACGCCTACGGCGTCACTTTCGCGGATTCCGCCCGAGTTGTTCCGGTTCACCTCGGGCGACCGGGCGCAGCTGTACGGGGCGATCCTGGCCGCATTCGCCGAGGCCAACGAACGGCTCGAGACTGCCCTCGCGCTCGATGACGTACGGGTGCGGGTCGGGGCCGGCTGGTACGAAGCGCTCTCCGACGACGACTTCTGCGCCGCCCTGGACCAGCTGCGGGACTGGCAACTGCTCGACGTCACCCAGAATCACGCCGAGCAGTACCGCACCGCCCTGGAGTACGAGCGCCGCAACCTCGCGTACTCATTGACCCGAAGGGGCGAGGCGGCAATCGCCGGGGTCGCGCATGCGCTGCAGGTTCTCACCGCGACCGGGGCGCTACAGACCGCGGTTCTCGACGCCATCGTCGACCGCCTTGCCGAGCTGGACGCGCTCGCCCCCGATCCGGCGGCCAGCAACCGGCGGATCTTCAGCGCACTGTCCGAGCTCGAGTCACACCTCGAGGCCTTGCGCAACAACACCAAGCAATTCAACGGTGAGCTGCAGCGGCTGCTCCGCGCGGACGGTGCTGACCTGACCACGTTCCACGAGGTCAAGGCCGCCACCGTTGCCTACCTGCAGGAGTTCCTCGGCAATCTCGACCAGCGGGCTTTCGCGATCGCCGCGTCCATCGAGCGGATCGAGGAGCGAGGTATCGCCGACCTGAGGGGCCGGGCACTGGCCGGCGCAGACCTGCCGGCGTTGAGCGGCGACGATCCGGGCCCCGAATGGTTGGCGCATCGCCGGAGCAGGTGGGCGGGACTGCAGGCCTGGTTCCGGCCGGTCGACGGTACGACGCCCCGGGTGACCCAGCTGCACGTCGTGGCCCGCCGGGCGATCGTCTCGCTGCTGCAGGTCCTCGACCGGATCACCGAGTCGCGCAGGCGAGCAACCAGTGCGGTCGCGGACTTCCGCGAGCTGGCCCGCTGGTTCAACCTCGCGCCGAGCGAGCCTGACCTGCACCGGCTTTGGACGACGGCCTTCGGGCTGAGTTCGGCCCGCCACGCTCACCTGTCCCATGCCGACCCCGATCTCTACGGAGCGGAGTCCCGGTGGGCGGCGACGCCGCCGGTCAAGGTCTCCGCGCATCTGCGCCGCAGTGGCCGAACCGAGCATTTCGGTTTCACCGCCCGGGTCCGCGACGTGGCCGCCCTCAAGGCGAGCCGGGCCAGCCAGGCCCGCGCCGAGCGGGCCGAGATGCAGGCCGCCTGGGATCTGTTGGCCAGCGACGATGAACTGAACCTGTCTGAGTTCGCCAGCCTGGACCACGCCGTGTTCGAGCGGCTGCTCGACCTGCTCGGCCGGGCGCTGGCCACCCCCGCCGGGTCCGATGGGGTACGGCGGGCAGTGACCGGCGACGGTCAGGTCGAGATCGAACTGCACACCCCGGACGGCAGGCGTACGGCGGTGCTGCGTACGTCGCGGGGGACGTTCTCCGGCCCGGACTACCGGGTACGGATCTCCCGATCCACGGCCGCACCGCAGCAAGTTCGCGGACCGGATGTGCTCCGGGAGGCCAGCGCATGAGCAACCTGGCAAACCAGCTGGTCCTCGCCGAACGCGAGGATGTCGCCCGCGGGATCCGGTTGTTGCTGCGCTCGCCGATGATCACCGAGCGGGCCGACCCGGAGGCCTTCGACCTGCTGCGCCGCAGGTCTGGCCCGGTTGCCGCCTGGTTCGACTACCACTGTGGCTGGAACGTGGTCGCCGAACCGCGGTTGGGCTACATCCGCCTGGCCAAGGTCGGTCAGGGCGAGAGCCAGGACGGGACCCGACCGGCGCGCCGGCTGCGTTCCGGTCAAGCGGCCTTCGACCGGCGCCGCTACACCCTGTTGTGCGTGGCCGCGGCCGAGCTGCTGTCCACGCCGGTCACCACGATCGGCTTGCTTGCCGATCGGATCGCGCACGCCTGCGGCACCGATCCGGTGCTCCCGGCCTTCGATACGTCCAGGCGCAGCGAGCGGATGGCCTTTGTCGACGTACTGATGCTGCTCGAGTCGCTGGGTGCACTCGACGTGATCGACGGCAGCGCCGAGACCTACGTCGACTCCGAGTCGGCCAAGGTGCTGTTCCGGGTAGATGCCGCGCTGCTGGTCCGGCTGCTCGCGGCACCGACCGGACCATCGCAGCGCGCCGTACCGGCCGACGAGATCGCCGTACGGTTCAACGAGTTGGTCGGCGGCTTGCTGCACGAACCGCGGTACGGCGCCGCGCCCGACAGCAAGCCGGAGGTCATCAGGTCAGCGGCGGAATCCGACGACGACATCCCTCGGAGTACTGACGTCCAGCGGAATCTGTGGCTGCGGCACTCCGTGCTGCGCCGGCTGTTCGACGACCCGGTCGTCTATCACGTCGATCTGTCTGCCGCGCAGCAGGACTATCTCGCCTCGCCGACCGGGCGACGCATCCTGCACAAGGCGGTCGAACAGGCCGGCTTCGAACTGGAGGAACGCGCCGAGGGCTTCCTGCTCGTCGATCCGGACGCGATCGCCACCGACAGCAGGTTCCCGGCCGAGAGCGCCAGCACCGCCAAGACTGCCGCGCTACTCCTGCTCGATGCTCTGCTTGCCGCGCCGGCCGGGCTGGACACCGCGGCGCTCGGCCTTGCTGCGCAAGCCATTCTCGACCAGGCCGCCGACTGGGCCAAGGCGTA
>JACCUM010000009.1 GCA_013811805.1 Geodermatophilaceae bacterium
GCTCAACGCGGTGTACGACAATCTGCCGATCGAGCACCCCGGCATCCTCGGGCCCACCGACAATCTGGGGGCGGATGCGCTCAAGCTCGGTGTGGGCGAAGCGCTAGGCCTCACGATCGACTACTACGTGCTGATCAATCTGGACGGCTTTCGCACCCTGGTCGACATCCTCGGTGGGATCAGGGTCAACGTGAACGAGTGGGTGCCGATCGGCGGCGACGACAGTGCGGGAATCCGTCCCGATGACTATCTGACCCCCGGACCTTCCCAACTGCTCCAAGGCAACGATGCGGTCTGGTACGCGCGGGGCAGGTACGGCCTGTCGGACTACTCCCGGATGGCCCGACAGCGGTGCGCGATGGATGCGATCATCGGCTCCGCCGACCCGTTCACACTCCTGAGCCGGTACCAGGACATTGCCGAGACCGCACCCGACCTCGTCCTCACCGATATCCCGCGTTCGGTGTTGCCCGCCTTCGTGGACCTCGGCGTACTGGTCAAAGACGCGGAGATCCGTTCTCTGGTCTTCGACAACACCGTCATCCTTCCGGCCTATCCCGACTATGACCTGATCCGGGACTTCGTCGCGACGGCGTTGGCCGATCCGGTCGCCAACGGCGAACCGGCGCCCCCGACCACTCCTGAACCCCCCCGGACGACGACAACCGAGCCGGTAGATCCCGGAGTCGAGCCGCCGGCTGTGACTCCGGCGGCCGAGGACGTCACCTCCTTGTGCGCGTACGACCGCGTCGCCGCCCAAGAGGCGCTGGACCAGGGAGAGCCACCGACTCGACGACGCTGACGCCCCTGGCAGTCTTGTCGATATGACGCTGCACGTGAAACCCGGCACCGAGTGGTCCGCCGTACTGTCCCGAGCCTCGAAGCGGGCCCCCGAGGCATTCGGGGACGACGTCTTGCACAACCTCGTCGGTGGGTTCTGGCAGCAGATCGGGACACCGGAGATGCTGATCAGCCCGGTGGACGGCAGCGACCTGATCGGGCTGCCCACACTCAATCCCGAGCAGGCCAGCGAGGCGGTCCGGCACGCGGCTGACGCGCATGCCGAGTGGGGTGCGGTCCCGCTGGCCGAGCGCAAGGCGAAGGTCACGGCAGCCGTCGACGTGATGACTGAGGCGCGCGAGGATCTGGCGCTGCTGCTGTGCTGGGAGATCGGCAAGCCGTGGCGGCTGGCCTGTGCGGATGTCGACCGGGCGCTGGACGGAGTCCGCTGGTACGTCGAGGAGATCGACTCGATGCTGGCCGGCCGAACGCCGCTGCCCGGGCCGGTCAGCAACATCGCCAGCTGGAACTACCCGATGTCGGTGCTCGTGCACTCCGAACTCGTCCAGCTGCTGGCCGGCAACGCGGTGATCGCCAAGACCCCGTCGCAGGGCGGCGCTGCCTGCCTCACCTTGGCGCACGCGCTGATGGCCGCGCAAGGTTTGCCAGCTGAGCTGGTTTCCGGCGGGGGACAGGAGCTTTCGGCGGTACTCGTACGATCGCCGGAGATCGGCGCGCTGGCCTTTGTCGGCGGGCGGTCCAACGGCGGCAAGGTTGCCGCCGCGCTGCTGGACACCGGTAAGCGGCACATGCTCGAGCAGGAGGGCCTGAACGCCTGGGGGATCTGGGACTTCTCCGACTGGGAGGGGCTCGCGGGACACCTGAAGAAGGGCTTCGAGTACGGCAAGCAGCGGTGTACGGCCTACCCGCGCTTCGTCGTACAGCGCGATCTGGTCGACGAGTTCCTCGCGACGTACCTGCCGGTGGTCGCGGCTATCCGCCTGGGGCATCCCTTGGCCGTCGAGGACGACGGTGCTGATCTGCCGGAGCTCGACTTCGGCCCGCTGATCAGTGCGGCGAAGGCGGCTGAACTCGCGGACCGGGTGGACGATGCGCTGATGCGCGGCGCCATCCCGCTCTATCGCGGGCGGCTGTCCGATGGCCGGTTCCTCGAGGGCCAGGACACCTCGGCCTACGCCTCGCCGGTGACGCTGCTTGCGCCGTCCGGGGCCTCACGGCTGATGCACGAGGAGCCGTTCGGGCCGGTGGACACGATCATCGTGGTGGACACCGAGGCCGAACTTTTGGCTCAGATGAACGCCTCCAACGGCGCCCTGGTCGCCTCGATCGCCTGTGACGACGCCGAGCACGCCACCCGGTTGGCCGGCGAAGTGCAGGCCTTCAAAGTGGGCATCAACAAGCCGCGTTCGCGGGGGGACCGGGCCGAGACCTTCGGCGGGCGCGGCTCATCCTGGCGGGGCTGTTTCGTCGGCGGAGAGTTGTTGGTTCAGGCCGTGACCGAAGGGCCGGAGAACGAACTGCTGTACGGCAACTTCCCCGACCACAACCGCTACCCCGCCAACATCTGACCCACGTTATGGAATTGACCGATCACCATGGTTCTTGGCCCGTGAGTTGGCCTGACCAAGTTATGGCCTGGTTCTTTGTGCCTCTTCCTGAGGCGATTGGTATTCCGCAGGGCAGTCAATGGCCGAGCCACAGTCCGGTGGCATTCCGTCAAATTACTGAGCAGCTCCAAGAGCAAACAGTGCAACTCTCACCAATCTCTGAGCATGACATTGATGGGTCGACGCTTGCCCTATTGAGCAGCGCACGTGTCTGGCATGTGCATTCGGACCACGTCACCTTGTCAAGGCTCGATGCAATGGTCGCCGTCTCAAACTTGGCGACTCGCGAAGGCAAAAATCCGTTCGACGTGAGCGTTTCAACTCATCAAGAGGGATCCGAGGTGATGGATGCGTTGCGATCCGACTTTCTTAGTTTGGGTCTCGGATACGTAACCGTACTGGAAGTGGCTGTTCCGCTTCGTGTGATGGGATCTCTCAGAGCCCGCTTGCAGCGTGCTTATTACGCGGCCGCCAGAGTTGCTATAACTTTGGTGAGTCGAGACTCACTTCCTCAAGTCATCCCGGTGTCTTTTCGGAAGGCGCAGGATATCGATGACGACGCCGGTTCTGAGCGAACGACTCTGATCCAGACGCACGTACGGCCTCCGAAGGACGCCTTACCGATGATCCCGGGCAAAGCCAAGCTCGAGGCGGTCGCTCAAGAGATTCATCCCTCTGGAAGCGGGCCGTTCGCCCTACACCTTGATCTCTATCGGGAATCGCAAGTCGCACTACGTGATGGTGACCGCCGCTTGGCCGGTCTACTGCTCGGGGTGTCGGCAGAGTGCTCTTGGATGATGTCCTTCTGCATATTCACTGGGAGCAGCGCGAGACGCCAGAGTCAGCACTGGAGCTTGTGGAGCAATTGCCCGACAAGATCGTCAGTCGCGTGCTAGCCACCTTTCCCCACCTGTTGGGTGGCCCGTGGTCCCCAAATGGTGAAGACGCTTGCGGCCGGTGGGTTCGTCACGTGGCACACCTCCGTAATCGCATAGCGCATTCGGGCTACGTGCCGTCGGAGCGACAGATACAGCTTGCCCAAGGGAGCGTGGACGGTCTCGTATCATTCATCTGCGACCGCCTAGCGCATGACAGCACGCGCAATAACTTGCCCCGAACTGCAACCGCATTGGCGGGCATTTCTGGCTTAGAAAAGAGGGGCAAGCAAACCAAGGTCGCGGCGGTTCAAAGTGATGCCGGAGAACCGGTCTGGGCAGACACCTTCGCCCGTTGGCGTGCAGCGCTTGATCGACTCCGCGAAGACCGGTCTGGCGGTCTCCGCGCACCTTCGCTCAGCCGAGCCGAATTGTTGCTGATCAGCGTCAACGAAGTCGAGGCACGATGTTGCCTTCACGACCCTGAGGTTCACTTAGCGACCTATGTCGAGCCGCTGTCCAGTGCCGAGTTGGAGCCTCTTATCGCCGAACTGAGGTCAGCCGGCATGTGGCGTCCCATCGGGCTCGGCACGTCCGCAGCAATCAGCGTTCTCCGCCTGCCGGATGATCTTCGAGATAAGTGCCGGATTGACGAGGCATGGGTGGAGGAGTATCAGCATGTGCCTGAGTTAGGCGTGATGGTTGATCGGACTGATTATCGATGTCAGGTATCCGGCGATCCGCCACCCGCAGCGAGTCGGCAGCGGTTCGCCCCCTCAAGCGGATTTTCCGCACGGGTCGTTGACTGGAGCCCTTCCGATGACGGCCGCAGATCTCAGAGATCGCGCCTGTGAGGGACCCGGTTGGCCGCCGAGGTGCAGGCCTTCAAGGTGGGCATCAACAGCCGCGTTCGCGTGGGGACCGGGCCGAGACCTTCGGCGGGCGCGGCTCATCCCCGGCGGGGCTGCTTCGTCGGTGGCGAGCTACTCGTCCAGGCGGTGACCGAGGGACGGAAAACGAACTGTTGTACGGCACCTTCCCCGACCACAACCGCTACCCCGCGAACATCTGACCGCCTGTGCTACCGAACAGCGGTGGCTTCGATCTCTACCTTGAATTCCGGGAAGGCGAGACGAGTCACGCCGAGCAGCGTCATGGCCGGCAGATTTGGAGCCAGCGCTTCGGCGGAAGAGCCGCTGGCCGCGAGGAATTCGTCCACATCGGTGGTGTACACCGTCAGTCTGACGACGTCGGCCATCGTCATGTCGGCCGATTCCAGGACGGTGCGCAGGTTCGCAAACGCCATCCTCACCTGCTCGGCCATGTCCGTCAGCGGCAGCGGTGCCCCATCCGGACCGCTCGCCGTTTGGCCCGCGCAGAACAACACTCGCTCACCGTGCGAGACCTGCACCGCCTGAGAGAAACCGAACGCTATCGACCACTCCCATGGATTCACGTCGGTGCGCTCCACGGCGCACCCCCTTTCTCGTAAATAGCAGTCCCTGTGCAGCACTCTGACCGCAGGGCCAGGCCGACCCTAGACGCAGCCGGCCTGATGCGGACCATTCCCCCAAACATGCTCGCACTGGAGCCGTCGAGTTGGGCGGCTCGGAGCCGCCGAGGAGATTTCTCGTGACCCCTGAGCGTGTGTGAATCGGCGCGTCAGGGGCATATGACGTGGGATGGATGATCAGGCGGCGACCGGTTGCCCCTCGGCGACATCGGTGGCCATGGCCGACTCCAGCGCCAGTTGCAGGACCTCGCGTACGTCGGCCACCACGTGCACAGTCAGCTCGGCGCGAACCGACTCGGGGACATCCTCGAGGTCGGGCTCGTTGCGCTGCGGCAAGATCACGGTGGTGATCCCGGCACGGTGCGCGGCAAGCAGCTTCTGCTTCACCCCACCGATCGGCAGCACCCGCCCGGTCAGCGACACCTCGCCGGTCATCGCGACGTCGGACCGCACCGGCCGGCCGGACAGCAGCGAGGCCAACGCGGTCGTCATGGTGACACCGGCGCTCGGGCCGTCCTTGGGTACGGCGCCGGCGGGAACGTGTAGGTGAATCCCACGCTCAGACAGCGCGTCGACGTCCAGGCCGAGCTCCATGCCGTGCGAGCGCAGGTAGGACAACGCGATCTGCGCCGACTCCTTCATCACCTCGCCGAGTTGCCCGGTCAGGGTGAGCCCACTGGCGCCAGTTTCCTTAGCGGCCAGTGACGCCTCGATGAACAGGACGTCGCCACCGGCACCTGTGACTGCCAGACCCGTTGCTACTCCCGGCACTTCGGTCCGCTCGGCTGACTCCGGCGTGTGCTTCGGGCTGCCGAGATAACGCTTGAGCTCGGGCAGGTCGACCGCGACCGGCAGCAGGTCCTCGTCGAGGGCGACCTCGGCGGTGACCTTGCGCAGGACACGAGCCAGGCTTCGTTCGAGTTGCCGTACGCCGGCTTCCCGGGTGTACTCGCCGGCCAACTGGTGCAGTGCGGCGTCGCTGATCTGTACGTCGTCAACGGTCAGCCCGGCGAGCTCGATCTGCTTGGGCAGCAGGTGAATACGCGCGATCGTGACCTTTTCGTCCTCGGTGTACCCGTCGAGGGAGACCAGCTCCATCCGGTCCAGCAAGGGTCCGGGGATCGACTCCAGCACGTTGGCCGTGGCCAGGAAGACCACGTCGGACAGGTCCAGGTCGACCTCGAGGTAGTGATCGCGGAAGGTGTGGTTCTGCGCCGGGTCGAGCACCTCGAGCAGGGCTGCGGTCGGGTCTCCGCGATAGTCCGAACCAACCTTGTCGATCTCGTCCAGGAGCACGACGGGGTTCATCGACCCGGCCTCCTTGATCGCCCGGACGATCCGGCCAGGAAGTGCGCCGACGTAGGTACGCCGGTGCCCGCGGATCTCGGCCTCGTCGCGGATTCCGCCGAGGGCGACTCGAACGAAGTTGCGCCCCATGGCCCGAGCTACCGACTCGCCCAGGGACGTCTTGCCGACTCCGGGCGGGCCGACCAGGGCCAGGACGGCTCCACTGCGGCGGCCGCCGACGACACCCAGGCCACGATCGGCCCGGCGCCGACGTACGGCGAGATACTCGGTGATCCGGTCCTTCACCTCGTCCAGACCGGCGTGATCCTCGTCCAGGATCGTCCGCGCTCCGGCGACGTCGTACGAATCGTCAGTCGTTGTACTCCACGGCAATTCGAGGACGGTGTCCAACCAGGTTCGGATCCAGCCGACCTCGGGAGATTGTTCCGAGGTGCGCTCTAATTTGTCCACTTCGGACAGTGCTGCGGTACGTACGTGCTCAGGCAGGTCGGCGGCTTCCACCTTCTGGCGGTAGTCGGCCTCCTCGGTCGCCGGCTTGCCGTCGAGTTCGGACAGCTCCTTGCGTACGGCGGCCAGTTGCTGGCGGAGCAGGAACTCGCGCTGCTGGCGGTCCAAGCCCTCCTTGACGTCCTTTCGGATAGTCTCGGCGACGTCGAGTTCGGCCAGTTGCTCGCGGCCCCACTCCAGCAGCTTCTCCAACCGTGCCGTGACGTCAGCGGTCTCCAGCAGCCAGAGTTTCTGCTCGTCGCTGAGGTAGCTCGCGTACCCGGCGAGGTCGGCCAGGGCATCCGGGTCGGTCATCTGCTTGATCGAGTCGATGACCTGCCAGGCACCGCGCTGTTGCAGAATCGTGGTGACCAGGTCGCGGTAGTCGCGAGCGAGCTGCTCGGTGCGCTGGTCGGTGGCCGGGGTGTCCTGCACGGTCACCTGGACCCACAGCGCCGTACCCGGGCCGGTCGTACCAGTGCCGATGCGGACCCGTTGCGTCCCGCGCACGACCGCTGCCGGTCCACCACCGGGAAGCCGGCCGATCTGCTCGATCACGCCGAGGGTGCCGACGCTGGCGTACTTGCCGTTCAGGCGGGGTACCAGCACGACGCGTGCCTTGCCGTCAGGGTCGGCGTCGTTGCCATCCTCGGCCGGGCTCCCACTGTGCGGGGCGGTCGTGCCCGAGTCCAGCGCAGCGTTGGCCGCCTCGATCGCGGCGCGCGCCTCGGCGTCGCCATCGCTGCCGAGCTGAATGGGTACGACCATGCCCGGCAGGACCACGGCATCGTCGAGGGGCAGGAGGGGAAGAGCCAGTTGTCCGGCCATCGTGGGCCACCTTTCAGAAAATTGAGTCTGCTCCACTCAACCGACAATGCGGCCGCGGTGTTCCGCCGCGCTGTTCGCCCACAGCGATCACGGCGCCTCTCCACGCTGAGAGCGAATCGGCTGGCCGTGGCTGCGACCGCGGAGCAGAGTCATCCACATGAAACTGCTGGTGCTGGGTGGAACGCGGTTCGTCGGCCGGGCCGTTGTCGCTGACGGCCTTGCTCGGGAATGGGAGGTCACCGCCCTCAACCGCGGGGTGACCGGTGTACTCCCCGCCGGTACGACGGCGCTGCGGGCCGACCGTACGTCCTCCGAGGAGCTGGAGCGCGCCCTCGGAGACGCGACCTGGGACCTGGTCGTGGATACCTGGGCCGGAGCACCGCGGGTGGCCACCACTGCCGGCCGCGCGCTTGCCGGGCGAGCGAAGCGCTACGGGTACGTCTCGAGTTCGTCGGTCTACAGCTGGGGCAGCCATGTCGATGAGACCTCGCCGGTCGTCGAGGGAGATCCGCTGGCCGACGACGGTGAGTACGCCGCGCTCAAGCGGGGCGCCGAACTGGGCGTACTCGAAACGTTCCCGGACGCGCTGCTGGCCCGGGTCGGTCTCATCCTGGGCCCGTACGAGGACATCGGACGCCTGCCCTGGTGGCTCGACCGAGTTTCCCGGGGCGGCCGGGTGGTCGCACCCGGACGTCCGAGCCGGCCGCTGCAGTACGTCGACGCGCGCGACCTCGCGGCCTGGCTGTTGTCCGGTTTGTCGACGGGGGTTGCCGGTCCGGTCGACGTGATCAGCCGCTCGGGGCACGCCACGACGGCCGAGCTGCTCGAGGCATGTGTTGCCGTGACCGGCTCGGGCGCCGAACTCGTGTGGGTCGACGAAGCGCGGCTGCAGGCGGCGGGCGTCGAGCCCTGGACGCAGCTGCCGTGCTGGGTGCCCGAGACACAGGAGTTCGCCGGCTTCCTGGAGGCCGACACCGCTCGGGCTGCCGACACCGGCCTGATCTGCCGCCCGGTCGAAGAGACCGTCGAGGACACCTGGACCTGGTTACAGCGAGACGGGTTGCCGGCCCAGCGGCCCGATCGCCCCGTACACGGCGTGCCGCCCGATCTCGAGAAGCAGCTGCTCAGTCGGAGTTGATCATCGGCAAAATGGGCGGGTTTCCGCAGTTGAAACCACCGGTTTGCCGATGATCAACTCAGGGTGAGGCTTGGGTTGGGGCGGTTGAGTTCCTCGCGGGCCACCGAGCGGATGTGTACGGCGTCCGGACCGTCGACGATTCGCAACGTACGCGCCATTGCGTAGAAGTAGGCCAGTGGGAAGTCGTTGCTCACCCCACCCGCGCCGTGCACCTCGATCGCCCGGTCGATCACCGCCAGCGCCATCCGGGGAATCGCAACCTTGATCGCCGAGATCTCGGTACGCGCACCCTTGGCCCCGTGCTTGTCGATCAGATCCGCGGTCTTGAGCACCAGCAGCCGGGCCTGCTCGAGCTCGATCCGGGACAGCGCGATCTGCTCCCGTACGGTGCCCTGTTCGGACAGCGGCCGGCCGAAAGCCACCCGAGACTTCGCCCGCTCGACCATCAGCGCCAGGGACCGTTCGGCCATCCCGATCGCCCGCATGCAGTGATGGATTCTCCCTGGGCCCAGGCGGGCCTGGGCGATCATGAACCCGTCGCCCTCGCCGGACAGGATGTTGTCAGCGGGTACCCGTACGTCGTCGAAGACGATCTCGGAGTGCCCGTGCTGGTCCTGGTACCCGAACACCGGCAAGTGCCGAATGATGTTGAGGCCCGGCGTGTCTCGGGGGACCAGGATCATCGACTGTTGCCGGTAGCTCTCGGCGTCCGGGTCGGTCTTGCCCATCACGATGAAGATCTGACAGCGCTCGTCGGCGCTACCGCTGATCCACCACTTGCGGCCGTTGATCACGTACTCGTCGCCCTCGCGGCGGATCGACGTGGAGATGTTGCGGGCATCGGAGGAGGCCACCGCCGGCTCGGTCATCGCGAAAGCGGACCGGATCTCCCCGGCCAGCAGGGGGTCCAGCCAGCGCTGCTTCTGCTCCGGCGTACCGAACAGGTGCAGGGTCTCCATGTTGCCGGTGTCCGGAGCAGCGCAGTTGATCGCCTCCGGGGCCAATCGCGGCGACCAGCCGGTGATCTCGGCGATCGAGGCGTACTCCAGCACGCTGAGGCCTGACTCGTCGGGCAGAAAGAGATTCCACAGCCCGCGCGATCGGGCCTCCTTCTTGAGCTCTTCGAGGATCGGGGGGTGCTCGTGCTCGGCATTCTCGACCCGCCAGGCGTCGTACACCTTCTCGGCCGGCAGGACGTGCGTACGCATGAAGTCCCACATCCGGTCGGCGAAGTCGCGGGCCTTGTCCGACGGTTCGAAGTCCATGCCGTCGAACCTAGCGGGGGCCCTTCCGCGGGCGAATAGATTGACGGGCATGAGCAAGCCGTTCGCCTCCAGCACCGATCTGAGCGAGAAGACCGCCACCCTCGAGGAACTCGCCGAGGGGGTGTGGGCGTATACCTGCGAGGGCGACCCGAACGTCGGAGCGATAGCCGGCCGGGAGTCCCTGCTGTGCGTTGAGGCACGGGCGACGCCGTACATGGCAGACAAGTGGCTGGCCGACCTCCGTACGGTCAGCGACCTGCCGGTACGCGATCTGGTCCTGACCCACTACCACGCCGTACGAACCCTCGGCGCTGCTGCGTTCGGCGCCGAGCGGATCCTGAGCAGCCAGACCACCCTTGCCCTGATCCGGGAACGCGGACAGCAGGACTGGGACAGCGAAGCCGGCCGGATGCCCCGGCTGTTTGCCGGCGCCGAGACGATTCCGGGCCTGACGTACCCGACCGAGACCTTCACCGAGCGGCTGGCGGTCAACCTCGGAGGGGGGCGGATGGCCGAGTTGTTGCACCTCGGCCGCGGGCACACTGAGGGCGACATCGTGCTCTGGCTGCCCGAGGAGCGGATCTGTTTCGCCGGCGACTTGGTCGAGGGCGAGGCCGCTTTGTACACCGGTGACGCGATCCACGCCGACTGGATGACCTCGACCTTGGATCGGGTGTCGGCGCTGGACGCAGAGATCATGGTCGGTGGCCGCGGCCGAGTGATGCGCGGGCGCAACGAGGTGCAGGCCGGGATCGCGCAGACCCGTCGGTTCCTGGTCACGATGCGCGATCAGGTGGCACCGGTGCAGGGTTCGGGCGGCAGTCTCAAGGACGCATTCAGCGCGGCGCACGGGGCATTGGTCGAGGAGTACGGCTCCTGGCCGATCTTCGAGCACTGCATGCCGTTCAACGTCTCCCGGCTCTGGGACGAGCTGTCCGGGATCGAGCGGCCGCGGATCTGGACCGCCGAGCGGGATCGCCAGGTCTGGGCCGAACTCCAGAACTGAGCCCGTCGTCGCAGTGGGGCGCACAATAAATCC
>JACCUM010000019.1 GCA_013811805.1 Geodermatophilaceae bacterium
CCTGGATGCGGCCACCCGCGGCCTGACCGTCGGACTGGTCGAGGCCCGGGACTTCGCCTCGGGGACGTCCAGTCGGTCCAGCAAACTGATCCACGGCGGCCTGCGCTACCTGGAGATGCTCGACTTCCGGCTGGTGGCCGAGGCACTGAGCGAACGCGGCCTGCTGATGGACCGGCTGGCCCCACATCTGATCCGGCCGGTCTCCTTTGTCTATCCGCTCAGGCACCGCTTCTGGGAACGGATCTACGCCGGGTCCGGGGTGCTGCTCTACGACACGATGGCCCGGCGGTCCGGCGGCGTCCGGGCCGGGCCTGGACTGCCGCACCATCGGCATCTGACCCGTCGGGGCGCGCGGCGGCTCGTGCCGTCCCTGCGCAAGGACGCGCTGATCGGGGCATTGCAGTACTACGACGCCCAGGTCGACGACGCCCGGCACACGATGTTCATCTCCCGGACCGCCGCGGCGTACGGCGCACTCGTCGCCTCTCGTACCCGGGTGGTCCGGCTGTTGCGGCAGGGTGAGCGAGTGACCGGCGCCGTCGTACGCGACCTCGAGTCCGACCGGGAGATTTCCATCCGGGCCAGCCAGGTGGTCAACGCCACCGGGGTCTGGACCGACGAGACCCAGGCGCTGGCGGGCGAGCGCGGGCAGTTCAACGTCCGCGCCAGCAAGGGAATTCACCTGGTCGTACCGCGGGATCGGATCCGCTCGAGATCCGGGCTGATCCTGCGTACCGAGACCTCGGTGCTGTTAGTCATCCCGTGGGGGCGACACTGGATCATCGGCACCTCGGACACCGATTGGGGGCTGGACAAGGCCCATCCCGCCGCCAGTGCCAGCGACATCGACTACCTGCTCCGGCATGTCAACGAAGTCCTCGAGCAACCGCTGACTGAAGCCGATGTCGAAGGGGTGTACGCCGGGCTGCGCCCGCTCCTGTCTGGAGAGTCCGAGGCGACGTCGAAGCTGTCCCGGGAACACGCTGTGGCGCATACGGTTCCGGGGCTGGTCGTCGTGGCCGGCGGTAAGTACACGACCTATCGGATCATGGCCAAGGACGCGGTCGACGAGGCCGTGCACGGGCTGGGGACGGTGTTGGACCGGCGGGTGCCGCCGTCGTGCACGGAGACCGTGCCGCTGCTCGGCGCCGAGGGATACCAGGCGCTGTGGAATGCGCGGCACGAGCTGGCCGATAGCTCTGGGCTGCACGAGGTGTGGATCGAACACCTGCTGCACCGGTATGGGTCACTGGCCGCCGAGCTGCTGGATCTGGTGGCGGCCGATCCTTCCCTGGGCGAGCCGCTGCGGGGGGCGGACTACCTGCGGGTGGAAATCGCCTACGCCGCAACGCATGAGGGTGCTCGGCATCTCGACGACGTACTGACCCGCCGTACGCATATCTCCATAGAGACCTTCGACCGCGGGATCGGTGCCTGCGAAGAGGCGGCGACGCTGATGGGTTCGGTCCTCGGCTGGAGCGCCGTGCAGGTCGGGATCGAGATCGAGCACTACCGGATGCGGGTGGCCGCCGAGTTGGAGAGCCAGCGGATGCCCGATGACGAGACCGCGGACGCCGCGAGGATGGGCGCCCCCGACGTCGTCCCCCTGACATGACCAGGGCCTGACCCGACCCGACCCGACCCGACGGACTTTCTCCGGAGAATGTCACATCTGCTGTCCGTCAGACCGCACATTCTCCGGAGAAAGTCCCTGTGGGTGGAGTCTGATCGCGCCCGGCTAGGTTCGGTGGCCATGCGCCCAGAACACCTCGACCTGCTCGCCATGTGCGGTACGCCGACGCTGCACTCGGACGGCAGCCTCGCGATCGTCTCCGTGATCCGGCCGGACCTGGCCAGCAACGAGTATGTCGCCGGGCTGTGGTCCGTACCCCTGGATGGGTCCGGACCGCCGCGCCGGTTAACCCGCGGACACCGGGACACCGCGCCCGCCGTCAGCCCGGACGGGCGGCTGGTCGCCTTTCTGCGGGCGCTGAAGCAGGGCAAGCCACAGCTGTACGTCGTCGAGACCGGCGGCGGTGAACCGGTCGCCCTCACCGACGCGCTGCTCGGTGCCGGTGCGCCGCGGTGGAGTCCGGACTCCCAGCGGATCGCCTTTGTCGCCAGAGTTCCGGAGCAGGGCCGGTACGGGACGGACGACGACATTGCCGCCGACGCGGAGGCACCGCGGCTGATCACCAAGCTGGCCTACCGAAGCGACGGAGTCGGCTTCACCAACGACCGGCGCAATCACCTGTTCGTGCTCGACGTACCCGATCTGGACGTCCTCGACTTCCCCAGTTCGGAATCTGGTGGTTCCCACGAAAACCACCAGGAACCGGGGATGGTCGAGCAGCGCGACGCGGCGGACCAAGCCGAGGACGGCAAGAACCACAAACTGCCGCAGGCGCGGCAGATCACCGATGGCGACGTCGATGACACAGACGTCTCCTGGAGTCCGGACGGGTTCCGGCTGGTCTTCGTCAGCGACCGCGACGCCGATGGCTCGCCGACGGAGCGCGAGGACCTCACCTCGTCGGTCTTCACCTGCCGCCCGGACGGGAGTGCCATCACGTTGGCCGCCGGTGGAAAGCTCACCTGCAGCGGTCCACAGTGGACGATCGACGGCCAGCAGATCATATTCCTGGCTGATGAACTCGGCGACCGCGGCTTGGAGTTCGTGGCCCGCAACAGAGGTCTGTACGCCGTACCCGCCTCGACCGGATCTCGCTCACGCGCCGGAGCGACGGTTCCCACCCGACTGACCGATGCCCAGACCCTTGATCTAGGAGAGGTGGGTAGTCATCTGTCGGTCAGTGAGCGCGGCGTCATCGTGCAGGACCGGCGGCGAGGCACCGTGCGGCTGCTGGAGATCGACCCGACCGGCGACCCTGTCGACCAGGATTCCGCGGTGGAGATCGCCGGCGGCCCGGGTTGGCATCGTGGACACGCCGTCACTCCGTCCGGGGACACCATCGTCGCAGCTCTCGCCGAGGTCGACCGGCCCAGTGATCTTGTGCTCGTACGACATCCCTCGGCGCCTGAACTGCCACGACGACTGACCGACGTGAGTCGCCGGCTCCGCGACGTCGCCCCGCCTCGGCCACCCATCGAGAGGGAGATTCCCGGTGCGGACGGCTATCCGGTGCATGGCTGGGCAGTGCTGCCCGACCCGGAGATCCACGGCAGCGGGCCGTACCCCGTCCTGCTCAACATCCATGGCGGGCCGTACGCGTCCTACGTCGGCTCGTTCTTCGACGAGCCGCAGGTCTATGCCGCAGCCGGGTACGCCGTCCTGCTCTGCAACCCACGAGGCGCGGCCGGGTACGGGCAGGCGCACGGGCTGGCGATCAAGGGTGCGATGGGCAGCGTCGACGCCGACGACATCCTGGCGTTCTTGGACGCCGCGCTCGAGGCTCCCGAGCTGTCGCTGGATGCCGATCGGGTCGGGGTGATGGGCGGCTCGTACGGCGGTTACATGACCGCCTGGTTGACCACCCGTACCGACCGGTTCGTCGCGGCGATCGTGGAACGCGGCTACCTCGACGCGGTCTCCTTTGTCGGGTCGTCGGACATCGGCTGGTTCTTCCCGGACGAGTACCACCGCATCGAGATGGTGGACCGTACCGAGGACACGGACGGCACCGAGGATGCTGGTGCGGATCCGGACCGTGCGCTCCGCGATCAGTCCCCGCTGTCCTACATCGACCGGGTTCGCACTCCGACGATGGTGATCCACTCCGAAGCCG
Organism: Geodermatophilaceae bacterium; assembly: GCA_013811805.1. GTDB lineage: Bacteria > Actinomycetota > Actinomycetes > Mycobacteriales > Geodermatophilaceae > JACCQS01. Next base: position 3,747 of record JACCUM010000019.1, read on the forward strand.
ACTGGCGCACGCCGATCGAACAGGGCCAGCGCTGGTTCGTCGCCCTGCACCGCAACGGCGTACCGGCGCGGCTGCTGATCTTCCCGGGCGAGGGGCACGAGATGTCGCGCTCGGGCACGCCGACCCACCGACGAGACCGGTTCGCGCACATCCTGCGCTGGTGGTCGGAATACCTCCCAGTCAGTCCGCAACGTGACGGTGACCAGATGAACGAGATGTACGTACACGGCTACCAGCCACGGGAGAACGAGCGATTGCAGGATCAGGCTGAAACGCTCGTCGAACTCCTGCACGCCGATACCGCATACCCGGCCGGAAGTACGGTCCTCGAGGCTGGGTGCGGCGTCGGCGCCCAGACACTCCCCCTGGCCCGGCGCAGCCCGGATGCTCGGTTCACGTCGGTTGATGTCTCGGCGGACTCGATCGCCGAGGCCAGGCGACGGGCTGCCGCGGCGGCACTGACCAACGTGGAGTTCCAGCAGGCGGACGTCTTCGACCTGCCCTTCGAGTCCGAATCCTTCGACCATGTCTTCGTCTGTTTCGTCCTGGAACACCTCTCTCGGCCGGTGTCAGCACTGACAGTTCTCGGCCGGCTGCTCCGACCCGGTGGCACCGTCACCGTGCTCGAGGGAGATCACGGCTCGGCCCACTTCTATCCAGACAGCCCTGCGGCCCATGCGGCGATCCAGTGCCAGGTCACGCTGCAGGAGCAGGCGGGCGGAAACGCGCTACTGGGCCGACAGGTCTATCCGTTGATGGTCGAGGCGGGCTTCGACGCGGTCAGCGTTTCTCCGCGGATGGTCTACGTGGACTCCAGCCGGCCCGATCTGGTCGAGGGTTTCACCCGCAGGACGTTCACCGCGATGATCGAAGGTGTTCGGGAACCCGCGTTGGCGGCCGGTCTGATCGAGGCGTCGGAATTCGATGCCGGAGTGCGAGATCTGTACCGGACGACGGAGCCCGACGGGGTGTTCTGCTACACGTTCTTCAAAGGTGTGGGAATCAAGCGACCCACCTGACCAACGCGAAATCGGTTGACGGGTGGCTGGTGCGGAGTACCGTCTTCGCGTCGTGCCTGCCGATGATGTTTCGACCTCCGCAGCCGTCCCCGAAGATCCGGTTCTCGTCGCCGAACGCGCCCATCTCGACCGAGCCCGAGAATGCCTTGGCCTGATGCGCGCAGCCGCCAGCACGCTCAGCGACGTCGGCGGTGACGCGTTCGCCAGTGAGATGCTCGGCAAGTCCAGGGCGGTCCGGCTGAAGTCGTTGGCCGACGACGGCCGGATCCCGCCGTTCTTCGGCCGTACCGATCGACTGCGCGACGCCGACGACCGCGCGACCGGGTTGGAGGAGTTCCACATCGGCCGGCGACACATCCGCGATGACTCCGGGGACCCGGTCGTCATCGACTGGCGGGCGCCGATGTCGCGACCGTTCTACCAAGCCACGCCGGCGCAGCCACTCGGCGTCGCATTGCGGCGACGGTTCGGGTTCGCCGGGGCCGAACTCACGTCGTACGAGGACGAGGCGCTCACCACCGCCGCACAACGATCCGGGGCCGATCCAGACAGCCGACTCGGCCAGCTGGTCGTCGAGGAGATCGAGCGACCGCGGGCTGGCCCGATGCGTGACATCGTCGCCACGATCGCCCCCGACCAGGACGACATCGTCCGGGCCCCACTGGAAACCTCGCTGTGCATCCAAGGGTCACCGGGCACCGGCAAGACTGCCGTCGGACTGCACCGCGCCGCCTATCTGCTCTACACCTATCCGGACCGGCTGCATCGCTCCGGGGTGCTGGTCATCGGACCGAATGCCGCGTTCCTGCGCTACATCGGTGCCGTCCTTCCGGCACTTGGCGAACTCGACGTCACCCAGACCACTGTGGACGAACTCACCGCCCGAGTTCCATTACGCGGCAACGACTCTGCAGAGCTGGCCCAGCTCAAGGGCGATGAACGGTGGGCGGCGGTCCTGCGCCGGGCGGTGTACGGCGGGATCGCCAAACCGCAGGACTCGATCCAGATCCCGCTCAGTGGACGCCGGTATCGCGTCCCGGTGGAGCGTCTGCGCCGGTACGTTGACGACGTACGTCGCAGCGGGGTGCCGTACGCCATCGGCCGGGAGCGGCTGGCGATGACTGTCGCCGAGGATGCCCGCCGGCAGAGGGAGCACGCCGGAGGTTCACCGACCGATGCCGAGACCCGACGGTGTGCGCGTAGTGCCGAACTCGGGGACTGGCTGGCGGGCCTCTGGCCCGAAGTTGACGCGCGCCAGATCGTACGGCGGCTGCTGTCCGATCCCGGTGCTCTGGTTGCAGCCAGCCGCGGGGCTTGGGGCGGCGAGGAACTGGCTCTCTTTGCGGCGCACCGCCACCGGCCCATTGCCCGCTCGGTGCGCTGGACCCTCGCCGATGCCGTCCTGATCGACGAGGTCGAGGGCCTGCTGCGGCGAACCGACCTGTTCGGGCACGTCATCCTCGACGAGGCCCAGGATCTGTCCGCGATGCAGCTACGAGCGGTCGCCCGCCGAGCCCACACCGGGTCGGTCACGGTGCTGGGCGACATCGCCCAAGGAACCAGCCCGTGGGCCACGACGGACTGGGCCATTTCCCTAGCCTCCCTGGGCAAGCCGGAGGCCGTCGTACGGGTGTTG
>JACCUM010000047.1 GCA_013811805.1 Geodermatophilaceae bacterium
CTCGCTACTTCGAGAGCGAGACCCCTGGCCTGGCCCATCGGCTGGCCCTCAACGACCTCATCCGGGTTGCGAATTTCTCCCCGCCGCGCCAGGCCCTGGTGTGGGCGGCTCTGGACATCGCGATCTATAGCGCGCTCCTGGCCGCCTGGCACTACAAGTGGGCGGCCGACGTTCCCGGGGGCGGCCGGCCTCCTCGCCTCGGCGTATCGCGCCGGCCCCGCCCCGTGGAGGTCGACTACCGGGTGGGCGTGCTGTTCAACCGCGCCGTTACCCCAAACGGGTCAGCTGGCGACGATGGCCGCCGGCTGTTGCCCTCGCCGTCGCCTGGTACGCCGCGCCACCCGGCCTATCCCTCGGGCCACAGCACGTACGCTGGCGCGGCCAGCGAGATGCTGACCTACTTCTTCCCCGACTACAAGGAGGAGTTCGACCGGTTGGCCGATAACGCCGGCATGGCCCGGCTGTGGGCCGGCATCCATTGGCGCTCGGACCACATCCAGGGCGTGAAGCTCGGGCGCAACGTCGCGCGGATGATCATCGAGCAGATGGGCAAGAGCTGCGTCTGTCCCCCCGACGACTGTTCGCCTCCTGATCCCTGCGCCCTGCCCCCCGACTTCGATGAACTGAGCCACGCGGCCGACGCCGTGGCAGCCTGCTGCGACGACGGCCACGACCACGACCACCATCATGGCGACGGCCATGACCACGGCGATCACGACAACGACCACCACGACAACGACCACGACGCGGCAGCCGGCCCGGCTCCCTCCACAGCCGATGTGCGAGGCCAAGCTCAGGGGCCACAGGAAGGCGCCGACCTCGCGGGATCGGAAAGCTCCCAGCGCGAGCAAGCCACGGGACCGCAGGAAGGGGCCGCCGCCGCCGGCTCCTCAGAGCAGGCTGCCGAGCAGGCGCAAGGACCCCAAGAGGGCGCGCGCTAGCCAGGCCACTCACCTGAGGAAGTCGAACTGTTACTCGACGGCAGTGGGGAACCGAGCATCAGCCCCGCTGATGGAGACGGCGACAGGGCCGCCACCGGACGCGTCTGCGATCAGCGCACCCAGCGTTCCATCGCGATCCGGCTCATCACCTCCGACCAGGTCATTCCCCGGGTGGCCAGCAAGCTCCAATGTTCGGTCGCGAGCAGCTGGGCCCGTACTGACTGCTGTACGTCCGCGGGCGCGGCTGACTCCTACTGACCGATCGACGACATGGCCTCTCCTCCGCACGGTGCCAAGCCTTGCGCAACCCATCCGGCCGCTGAGCCTCGCCGCGAGGAGGCTTCGCGCGCCGACGTCGGTCGGCTGAGCGTCGCGAGAATCCGTACGGACGGCGCGCGGACAGGTCACCGCCAATGCCCTTCAACTGGGCGACGCCGCAGGCCTCCGGTGCACTAGCGTGCGGGTCCTGCGAAGTGAGCAGGAAAGTGGGCCGGTCATGACGTCGATGCCACTGTTACGAGAGCGTCGTTCGCGGACCTGGTGTTACCCAGGTGCCAAACATCAGTCGTCGCTTGGGTACGACGTTCCCGTGGCGAGTAGCCGAACCCGTACATCGAAGTTTCATCGCGATGCATCCCGCAGACCACTCGAGGCCTAGCCCGTGTCCGAGGCCGGTGACAGGGTGGACCCTCAAATCTGAGGAGGAGAAATGCCCACTCGTGACACGTCCTGGTCGGCCGGCACGCCGTGCTGGATCGACTACGGCGCCGCTGACCTCGACGCCGCCAAGTCCTTCTACAGCAACATTCTCGGTTGGAGCTACACCGGCGGAGAACCGGAGTACGGCGGGTACCTCACCGCCCGGGTCGGTGATCGCGCGGCCGCCGGGATGGCCCCGCAGATGGACGCATCCGACCCGCCGAGGTGGACGACGTACATGGCCACCGACGATGCAGACGCCACCGCCGCCCGGATCACCGAGGCCGGCGGAACGATCGTGGTGGCGCCCATGGACGTTGGTCCCATGGGGCGGATGGTCATCGCGCTCGACCCGCAGGGGAACCCGTTCGGGCTCTGGCAGGCCGGCGAGCACACCGGCGTGACCATCCACAACGAACCCGGAGCGCTGGCCTGGAACGATGCCGCGGTCGATGATCCCGATGCCGCTCAGGCCTTCTACAGCGCAGTCTTCGACTACCGCTTCGACCCGATGGAAGGGATGGACGGCTACGCCACCTTCGCCACCGGCGGCTCGCCTCTCGGCGGGATCGGTGCACTCCAGCCGGGCACGCCGAAAGGATGGACGACCTGCTTCTCGGTGGCCTCCACCGACTCCGCGGTCGCCGCGGCAGAGAAGGCCGGCGCCAAAATCACCATGGCCCCGATGGACACCGAGTTCGGCCGCTTCGCCGTCCTCGAGGATCCGTGGGGAGCGGCCTTCTCTGTGATGCAAGATCCTCCGGCCTGACCGGGTCCGGCCGCCGGCCCCAGGAGACTGTGTCAGTCCGGGTCAGCCGCGGCGCTCGCGAGCGCGGCGCTTGCCCTCGTGCATCGCCTGGACGCGGGCGACTGGGATAGCGCGGCCCTCCTCGATCAATTCGGGACTGAGCTGCTGGGGCTCGGGCATCCGGTCGGCCCAGGGATCACCATCGGCGATCAGCCGGGCTGCGGAACGGACGGTGAAGTCTGCCGGCGTCACCTGATCGAGGTCCTCCCAGGCCACCGGGTACGACACCGGCGCCCCCGGCCGGATTCGGGGACTGTAGGCAGCCACCACCGTCGCCCCGCCGGACCTGGTCGAGTCGAGAAACACCTTGCCTGCACGGTCCGCACGGACGTAGGCCGTCGTGGCCAGCGCGGGGTCGATCTGCTCCGCCCGAACCGCGATCGCCCGGGTCGCTGCGGCAACCTCCTCACCGGTCGCCGCCTCGGAGACCGGCACATACACGTGGACGCCCTTCGCACCGCTGGTCTTGGCCGTACCAACCAGACGGGCATCGGCCAGAGCCTGACGTACGAGGTGCGCGGCGCCCACGGCCGACCCGAACCCGTCCGCATGCGGCGGGTCGAGGTCGAGCACCAGATGGGTCGGTTGGTTCCAGTGCTGCGCCCGTACCAACGTCGGGTGGTATTCCACCGCACGCTGATTGGCCAACCACAGCAACGTGCGACGGTCGTTGCACAGCGCGTACGAGACCTCCCGTTTCGACGCCTCCGCCCACACCTGGACAATCCGCACCCAGGGCGGGGTGTACTTCGGGACGTTCTTCTGCATGAACGGCGGCCGGCCGCGCAGCACCCGCACCACCGACAGCGGCCGATCGGCCAATCCCGCGATGATCTGGTCAGCCACCGCGTCCAGATAGTCGATCAGGTCACGCTTCGTCGCCTCGGCGCCGTCGAACAGCGGCTCGTCGAGGTTGGTCAAGGCCACCCCGTCGCGCGACTCGCCTCCGGTCATCGGACCACCGTCCCATCAATTCGCAGGCGATGCTCTTGCTACTCCAACGCCAGTCGAAGGAATACGCGGCTATGCCGGAGAGTGTGACCCAGTCGTCCGAGTAGTAGTCGTAGTAGTAGCAGGCAGTAGTAGGTAGGAGCCCAGTCGGCAGGATGGACGGCATGGATCCGTACTCGGCGCTGGCCCATCTGGAGTGCTCCCGGTGCCGGCGCAAACACGACGCCGCAGTGCCACAAGGGTTGTGCCAGGACTGTGCGACACCGCTGCTGGCGCGGTACGACCTGTCCCAGGTCACGGTCAGCCGAGCTGATGTCGCGAACCGGCCACCGGATCTCTCCCGCTATCACGAGCTACTTCCGGTCTCGTCGCCCGAACATGTGGTCAGCCTGGGCGGGGGCATGACGCCGGTACTGCCGCTGCCTCGGCTCGGAGCCGAACTCGGGCTCTCCCGGTTGCTGGTCAAGGACGAGGGACTGCTCCCGACCGGCAGTTTCAAGGCGCGCGGGGCCGCAGTAGGTGTCTCCCGGGCCCGCGAACTCGGCCAGACAGCTCTGGCAATGCCCACGAACGGGAATGCCGGCGCCGCCTGGTCTGCGTACGCTGCCCGAGCCGGTCTGCGCATGGTCGTTGCGATGCCCGTGGACGCACCTGCGGTGACCCGCGCGGAAATCGTCGCGACCGGCGCCGAACTGCGGCTCGTGGACGGGCGGATCTCCGACGCGGGTCGCCTGGTCACACGCCTTGTCGCCGAAGACCCTTCGCTCGCCGACGTGGCAACGCTGAAGGAGCCGTACCGGATCGAGGGCAAGAAGACGATCGGATTCGAGCTGTCCGAACAACTCGGCTGGCGGATGCCTGACGTCATCATCTATCCCACCGGTGGCGGGGTCGGCCTGATCGGCATCCACAAGGCCCTGACCGAGCTGATCGAGCTGGGCTGGGTCACCGGGCCGCTGCCGCGCTTCGTCTGCGTGCAGTCCACCGGTTGCGCCCCGATCGTGCGCGCGTTCGAAGCCGGTCATCCCGAGTCGGAGCCGTGGATCGACGCGCGCACCGTCGCGTACGGCATCACTGTCCCCAAGGCACTCGGTGACTTCCTGGTCCTGGACGCGCTGCGCGAGACCGGCGGGACCGCGATCGCGGTCGACGACGCGGACCTGATCGCCGATCTTCTGCTCGCCGGAGGTCTCGAGGGGCTGTTCTTCTGCCCTGAAGGGGCAGCGACGATCACGGCCGCCCGGATCCTGCGGGCGAGCGGATGGCTGGGCGCCGACGAGGAGACTCTGCTGCTCAACACCGGCGCCGGGTTGATCTACCCCGACTTGGTCGAGATCAGCCCGCGGGCCGAAAACCTTCCGCACTAACGGGTCATGTGCCGCAGGTTCGAATGTGGCTAGTGACCTGTTAGTGGCGTCCGGCAGCGGCGCTCAGCTCTGGGCCAGCATCCCCCGCAGCACCCGTACGGCGACGACCAGCGTGGCCAGATCCTGGGCGTCCCGGCTGCCGATGTCGCCGAGCCTGGCAACCGCGCGACGCTGCGAAGTCGACCGCTGTGCGGCCCCAACCTTCGTCGAACATCTGCCAGTGGCGATCATCTGTCATGTGGTCAACTGCATCGATCCGAAAGCAGTTGGGTCAGAGCGGGATTGTCGATGTGCGCACCGAGCAACCGAGCTGAGGCCAACGCGGTCTGATCGCCGAGGCGGGATCGGTGCACGTGGGCACGCACGACCAGTTCGCCCATGTCACAACGCGCGGCCAGCGAGGCCAGGCTCGCGACCAGCGGCCTGGCCCGGTCCGGATCGTCGTGGTCCAAGGCGGTACTGATCACGGCGTCCAACACAAACGCATGAACCCATTGATAGCGGTCGGGCACCCGGTTGGATCGAAATGCCGCCTCACCGAGCCACTTCGTGGCGGCGACGTGGTCGCCTCGGCCGGCGTTGAGCAGGCCGAGACCGCGCGCGGCCATGCCCTCCCAGCACGGGTCGTTGAGCTGGCAGGCCAGCACCCAGGCTTGTTCGAGCCCATCAGCGGCGGCGTCGATGTCACCGGCGTGAAGATCGAGCTCAGCTCGCAGGGTCTGCGGCCACGGAAGGAAGGCCATCCATCGCTGTGCATGTACCAGTTCCAGCGAGCGCGCCAGTGCAGCGGCGGCCTGGCTGCGCTCGGCGCGCAGCAGGTGCGCGCGAGCCAGTATCGACAATGACCACGCCTGCTGCCGATGATCGGCACAGCGACCGGCCCGGTCCACGGACTCGGCAAGATGTTCGAAGGCGACCGGGTAGTCGCCGCTGTCGGAGGCGTTCATCCCGCGGACCCCGAGGACCGCGGCGAACTCCTCATCAGTCTCGGCCAGCGCCTGGGCCTTGACCAGCCAGGTATCGCCGGTCTTGCGCCGGCCTGCTTGCACTTCGACGAACCCCAGCTCCCGGTGGGCCGTAACCGCGGTGGCGCGGTCGCCGGTCTGGGTGGCGAGCTGGATGGCCTCGTGCAGAAGGACCGCCCCCTCCTCGTCCCGACCCCGCGCCGCGTGAACAAGCGCACCTCCCAACGCGGCTAGCGCACGTCCCCGCAATGGAGCGTCCCGGCAGCGACCCGCTTCGGCCACAGCCCGACGCAAGCACTGCAGGCCAGCGTCGACGGCGCCGGCCACGATGGCGGCGCGGCCCGCTTCAAGCTGGCTGGCGGCCGCCGCCCGGCCACTCAGGGCCGGAACCATCGGGGAGTCCGAGCCCGCGGTCGCCGCGTCCCGAAGCGCCGCGGAGGCTGCAATTCCGAGATCACGGCGCAGGATGTCCTCGCATACTGCGATCTGGCGCAGCGCCGCGGTTCGATCGCCCGTCATCGCCAGGCTCCGGACCAACAGCTCGTGATTGCCTTCCTCGAGCGGGTTGCGAGCCACAGCACGCGAGGCGTACGCGATCGCGTCACCTGCCCGCCCGGTTGCCAGTAGGGCGACCGCCGCTTGGCGCAGCTGCGCCTCGATCATGGCCGAGACACGGTGTCGTTCCACCAACAACCACGATTCGAACTCCAGGTTGGACGCCAGATCCATGCCCTCGAGCAGCTCGCCACCGACGTGCAGGAGCGGAGTGGTGTCGGCGTGTTCGCCCGTGAGCAGGCCGACGTCGACAACTACCTCGTCGCCGAGCGTCCTGACGATCGGGTCACCGGTGAGGACGTCGGGTAGGCCGAATGCTCGGCGCAGCTCGGCAAGCGTCCATCGCAGCGCTCCCAACGGGTCGTCGGCGTCGCTGAACAGCAGCTCGGCCAGATGCCTTCGGCTGGGTGGGCGCTGCGCCAGCAACACGTAACTGAGAACAGCCCACGCTTTTCGGCCCCGCGGCGAACGGACCGGCCGGCCATCACGCAAGATGGCCGGCGGTCCGAGCAGCCGGATCGTCAACATGAGCCCACCTCCCAGCGAGATCCTCGCCCAGCGCGAGTCGCCAGGACAGCCCGACTCGATCGTGGCGACGACTGGTAGCTCACTGCGCAGCGCAGCCGTCCGCCGGATCCCGATCAGCCGACTGGTACGCCCGCGGCCAAGGCCTTCACGTCAGCCGTCGTCAGCGGGTTCCCGCCGATACCCCAGGCGCCGCTCTTGACGTCCTCGACGAGCACCCAAGTCACCGGGCGCATGTTCTCGCCCTCGATCCTGACCATCGCATCGGTGAGCGTCCTCACCATCTCGACCTTCTGCGTCTCGGTGAATACCCCTTCGATGACCTTCACGTTGATAAGTGGCATGACGTCCTCCATCCATGTGGTGTCCGGCCGCATTCACGTGCCGGTGACATGGACCATCCGGCACCCGCGTGTGAGCCGGCGTGTGACGACGCCCCGCTAGACTTCCTGCGGAGGCGAAGGCGTGCTCGGTGGGCGACGACCCCCGGATCAGCCCTGGGCGAGCATGCCGCGCAACACTCGTACGGCGACGACCAGCGTGGCCAGATCCTGGGCGTCCCCGCTGCCGATGTCGCCGAGCATGGCGACCGCGCGACGCTGCGACTCCGCGATACAAGACTTCCAGGCCTCGAACCGGGCCTTGGCGTCATCACCTTTGACCCCGCACTGCAGAACGTCGGCGGTGAGCTCGGCGTGCAGCGCGTTGAAGTCGTCGCGCAGGGTGGCTCGGGCAATCGCCTGCCAGCGGCCGCCCCGGGGAAGGGCGATGATTCGTTCCAGCATCGCGGACAAAGCCAGTTCCTCGGCCAGGAAGTGATAGACCTCGGCGACCTCACGCAGCGTGTGCCGGTGCTCGTGCGCCACCTTGACGATGTCAAGTGCGGCAATCGCTTTGGGGAACGTGGCGATCCGTGCGGCTTGGTCGGCCGGCACCCCCTCTGACTCCAGTTCGGTACGACGATCGGCATAGGCCCGTACGTCGTTGCCGCCCATCTGCTCGGGCAGCATGGCGATCACCGCTGCCGCCCCGTCGCGATACCGGGCCACCTCCTCGCCGATGTCGACCGGCTGGGCCGCGTGCAGCAGCAGCCACCGGGTCGAGCGCTCGGCAAGCCGAGTGGCCTCCAGGCGCATCGTGGCCTGGACCGTGGCAGGTACGACGTTGTCCAGTTCCGCGGCCAGGGCCCAGACGGCCTGCACCCCGAAGATCGAGCAGGACGCGACATGTGCCCGGACCAGGTCATCGAGCGCGGCGCCGGACTCCTCCTGGAGCCGGAACACGCCGGTGATACCCGCGATGTTCACCGTTGTGTTGACCAGTCCGGTAGTCACGATCTCCCGGCGCAACGGGTGGTCATCCATCTGATCGCGATAGAGCTCCTGCAGCCGGGTCGGGAAGTAGTCGTAAAGGACGTGATGCACGGCCTCGTCGTCGGGAAGCTTGGAGTCGACCAGCACATCTGCGAGTTCGATCTTGCTGTAGGCCAACAGCACTGACAGTTCCGGCCCGGTCAGCCCGACGCCATCGCGGAAGCGCTCGGCAAGGATGCGGTCGGACGGAAGGAACTCGATGGTGCGGTTCAGCCTGCCTTGGCGGACCAGGTGGCGCATGTAGCGCTGATCGACGTCGAGCATCTGTGCTGCATAGATCGCCTCGTTGGCCAGGGCGGCGTTCTGGTTGTAGTTGTCGGCCAAGACGAGTGCGCCGACCTCATCGGTCATCTCGGCGAGCAGGACGCTGCGCCCGGCGTCGTCGATCAGGCCGTCGTCGCGTACCCGGTTGAGCAGGATCTTGATGTTGACCTCGTGGTCGGAGGTGTCCACGCCGGCGGAGTTGTCGATCGCGTCGGTGTTGATCCGGCCACCGGCCAGCGCGTACTCGATCCGACCCAACTGCGTACACCCCAGGTTGCCGCCCTCACCGATCACCTTGCAGCGCAACGCCGCTCCGTCTACCCGGATCGCATCATTAGCCCGGTCGCCGACGTCGAGATGGTTCTCGGTGGAGGCCTTTACGTAGGTACCGATGCCGCCGTTCCAGAGTAGATCGACCGGGGCGAGCAGGATCGCCTTCATCAGTTCGGCCGGTGTCATTGAGTCGGCCACCTTGCCTGCGCCGTCCTCGCCTGCTTCGTCGCCCGGCTGGGACTCGATGCCCAGGGCCGCTCGGATCTGCTCCGAGATCGGGATGGACTTCGCCGTACGTGGCCAGACGCCACCGCCTTCGCTGATGAATTCGCCGTCGTAGTCGGCCCAGCTCGAGCGCGGCAGATCGAACAGCCGGCGGCGCTCGACATAGGCGGCGGCAGCATGCGGCGTGGGGTCGAGAAAGATGTGCCGGTGGTCGAAGGCCGCGACGAGCTGGATGTGCTCGGAGAGCAGCATGCCGTTACCGAAGACGTCGCCGGACATGTCACCGACACCGACGACGGTGAAGTCCTGAGTCTGCGTGTCGTGCGCCATCTCCCGGAAGTGCCGCTTCACCGACTCCCATGCCCCGCGCGCGGTGATCCCCATCGCCTTGTGGTCATAGCCGACCGAGCCGCCGGAGGCGAATGCGTCGCCCAGCCAGAACCCGTACGAGGTGGCCACCTCGTTCGCGATGTCGGAGAACGTGGCCGTCCCCTTGTCGGCTGCCACGACCAGATAGGTGTCGTCGTCGTCATGTCGTACGACATCGGCAGGTGGCTGCACCTTTCCGGCAACGAGGTTGTCGGTGATCTCGAGCAAGGCGCCGATGAAGATCCGGTAGCAGGCAATCCCTTCGGCCTGCCACGCATCCCGATCCGTCACGTCTACTGGCCGGCGTACGACGAATCCGCCCTTGGCACCGGTCGGCACGATGACGGTGTTCTTGACCGTCTGCGCCTTGACCAGGCCTAGGATCTCGGTACGCAGATCCTCGCGACGGTCCGACCACCGCAGTCCTCCGCGTGCCACCGCGCCGAAACGCAGGTGCACGCCCTCGACGCGCGGTGAGTAGACCCAGATCTCGCGCGCCGGCTTGGGTTCGGGTAGATCGGGGACCTGGCTGGGATCGAACTTGAACGAGATGTAGCTCTTGCTCGACTTGTTCCCGTCATCATCCACTGTGGACTGGTAGTAGTTCGTGCGCTGGGTGGCGTGGATGATTCGGCTCAACGAGGACAGGATGCGGTCCTCGTCGAGACTGTTCACCGCACCCAGCGCTTCGATGATCTGGTGGCGCACCTTCTCCTCGTCGGCCGCTCGATCGCCGGCGTAGGCCGGGTCGAACCGAATCTCGAAGCGGTGCACCAGCAGCCGGGCGATGTCGACGTTGTTGACCAGCGCCTGCTCGATGTAGATCTGGCTGAAGGTCAGGCCGCCCTGGCGCAGATAGCGGGCGTACGCGCGCAGCACGGCGACCAGCCGCCACGGGATGTCGCCAGCAGTGACCAGGGCGTTGAACCCGTCGTCCTCGGCCTCGCCCGACCAGATCGCGGCGAAGGCGTCGTGGAAGGTGGCGCGGTACTTGGCCAGCAGTTCCGGTCGGGGTTCCTCGTAGGCCAGAAGCGGGCTCGTCAGGCCGAAGTCATATATCCAGACCCGTTGTCCATCAAGGCATTGCACTTCGTACGGCCGCTCGTCCGTCACCGTCATGCCCATGTGCTGCAGGCGTGGCATGATCGAGGACAGGGTCATCGGTGCCCCGATCCGATAGACCTTGAACCGCCGCTCCCCCTTCGCCGCCCCGCGCGGAGTACGCAGCGCCAGGTCCATCGCCCCGTCACGTCCGTGCAGCGTCTCCAGCCGGGCGATGTCGGCCACTGCCTCGGCAGCTGGGAAGTCACCCTTGTATCCATCGGAGAAAGCACCGACGTACGTACGGTGCAGGCGGCGGGCCTGCCCGGCGTCGTAAGCGGCGAGCAGTTCGTCGAGCAGGTCGTCGCTCCAGTTCCG
>JACCUM010000050.1 GCA_013811805.1 Geodermatophilaceae bacterium
GGTCAAGAAGGCGCTGGCCAAGTCGGAGTACGACGCTGCCGGCATCCTGGCCCGGCTCGTGTTCTACACGGTCATGCTGTTCGTGCTGTCGACTGCCTTCGGCGTGTTCGGGGACAACCCGATCAGCACCTACTTGGCCGCCGTCGTGGGATATCTGCCCAAGGTGTTCGTGGCGATCCTGATCATCGTGATCGCCGCGGCCGTCGCGGCCGGTGTGAAGGGGCTCATCCAGAACACGATGGGCGGCCTGTCCTACGGCAAGGTCCTGGCCAACGCCGCCTCGATCCTGATTCTGGCGCTGGGCATCATCGCGGCCCTCAACCAGCTGCAGATCGCGGAGAACGTGGTCAACGCGATCCTGTACGCCAGCCTTGCCGCGATCGTCGGCATCGTCGTCATCTCCGTCGGTGGCGGCGGGATCACCCCGATGCGCAGCCGCTGGGAGAACGCGTTGGCCAAGGTCGAGGCCGAGGCCCCCCGGATGAAGTAGCAGACGGCGAGCGCGACGCAGCGGGCCAAGCAGGATCCCAAGCAATTCGCGAAGGAGTCCGCCAAGCAGGTCGACGGCTCGAGCACGGCAGGAAATCGCCACTAGCCGCCTGCTGGGGGCCGGCTCCCTCCCGCGGGAGCCGGCTCCGCCCACGGAAGCCGGCGCCCAGAACCGTCATCCATGAAGGTCCGCCCCGCGTGAGGATTCAGATCCATGCCATCACATCCGTACGAACCCGAGGCCCACGACGCCGGGAATGACCGGTCATCGTCGTACAACGACCAAGGCGTTGCCGATCGCGACGGCGCCGGAACCGATCGGGACACCGTGCGGGCGCGCGAGAAAGACGCGTTCGGCGGCATCAAGATCGGCTCGGCCTTCTTCGGCTGGCTCACGACCATCGGCGCAACGATCCTGCTCGTGGCGATCGTCTCCGCGGTGGCTGCGGGGATCGGCATCGACACCAGTGCCTCCAGCCAGGACCTGCGAGGCGTCGGGATCGGGGTCGCCATCGCGCTGCTGGTGATCCTGTTTCTCGCCTACTTCGTCGGTGGGTACGTCGCCGGCCGGATGGCCCGGTTCAACGGTGCCAAGCAGGGCTTGGCCGTGTGGTTGTGGGCTGTCCTGATCGCCATCGTCCTCACCGTCATCGGGGTGATCGCCGGCCAGCAGACCGACATCACCAGTCAGCTCAACCTGCCGGCTATCCCGGTCAGTTCGAGCGACCTCACGACCGGCGGTCTGATCGGCCTGGCCATCGTTCTGGTGGTCACGCTGATCGCGGCCATCCTCGGCGGCCTGTCCGGGATGCGCTTCCACCGCCGGGTGGACAGGGCCGGCTTCGACACGTCCGACAACAACTGAAGCAGCGGCCGGCAACGCCGGCCGGCAACCAACGATGATGAAGAGGTAGCCGTCATGAACATTCCCAAGGACAAGATCATCGACATGATCCGCTCACGCGGAGACCATGATCAGGCCGAGCAGGCTCAAGCTGAACTGCCCGATCAGGTCGACACCGATCAGCACAGTGACCTACTCAGCAAGTTCAATATCGATCCGAAGAACCTCGGCGGTGGCCTCGGCGGCCTCGGCGACAAGATCGGTCTCTAGCCGCCTCGCAGCTTGCCCGGCCCTGTCTGTTACGCGACGAACTGGTCATCGCAGGTGTTGGGGATAGCCTCCGGCGGGTGAGTGACGACTTCGCCCGGGTGACTGCGGTCGAGAAGACGGCAGACGGTCAGTACGAGGGGGCCGTGGAACTCGGCTGGGACATCGCCGGGGTCCCCAACGGCGGATATCTGCTGGCGATCGCCGGTCGGGCGATGGCCGAATCCATCGGGCGTCCACCGCTCGCGGTGACCGCGCACTACCTAGCGCCTGCGCACGTTGGTCCGTGTTCGGTGCTCGTCGAGTCGGTACGGGTGGGCAGGAGAACCGCCACCCTCACGGCGAGATTCGAGCAGGACGGCCGCGAGTCCGTCCGAGTGCTCGGCACCTTCGGCGAGACCTCAGGCGCCGATGCCGTACTGGTCAACCGGAGACCCCCCGAGCTGCCACCGTACGAGGACTGCGTCGTCGTACCGTCCTCGTCGCCTCCGTGGCCGGCTCTCTACGATCGGCTGGCCGTGCGTTGGCGGCCGGGCGACGAAGGATTCATGCACGGCCGGCCGACGGGTCGGGCCGAGGTGGCCGGCTGGTTCGCGTTTTCCGACGCCGCGCCGATCGACGCGATCGGACTCTTGCTGGTGGCTGACGCGTTCGCCCCACCCATTTTCAACATCGGACTGGGGCCGGGTTGGGTGCCGACCTTGGAGCTGACCGTACACATCCGGGCGGTCCCGACCCCAGGTCCGTTGCGATGCGTGTTTCGAACTCAGTTCGTACAGGGTGGGCTGCTGTCCGAGGACGGCGAGATCTGGGACACCGCGGGAGTCCTCGTGGCCCAGTCCCGCCAGCTCGCCCTGACTCCCAGGCAGTAGGCAGTCGCCGACCGGGTGCAGGATTGCCCGATGGGCGCCGAGGACCTGCTGGAGCAGGCGATCGAGGAGTTGTACTCGGTCGACCCGGACGAGTTCATGCAGCGGCGTACGGCCCTCGCGAAGCAGGCCCGGTCCAGCGACGACAAGGCGGCCAAGGACATCGCCGGGTTGCGCAAGCCGACCCGATCGGCGCACGCGCTCAACCAGCTCGTGCGCTCTGATCCCGATGCCGCGCCGCGGTTGGCCGAACTCGGGGACGCGCTGCGTGCGGCCCAGGACGTGTTGGACGGCGCGCGGATGCGCGAGCTGTCGATGTTGCGGCGCGGGCTGATCGAGGAGCTGGCCGACCAGGCGTTCCAGGTCACCGGCCAGCCCGCACCGGCACCGGCCCTGCGTGAGGAAGTGGTCTCGACGCTGAACGCTGCCGTGGCCGACCAGGGCGTCGTCGAGCAGCTCGGCTCCGGAACATTGGTACGTCCGGCGCGGTGGGACGGGTTCGGCTTCGCCTCGCCACCCGAGCTCAGCGTCGTACGGCCGAGCACCCCGCGTCCGCGAGCCGTGCCGAGCACCGCTGCCAAGCCGGGCAGCGGCCGGGCGGCCGCCACCCGGACGACCAGGGCACCTCAGCCGGCCGAGGCGGAGACGGCAACCAAGGCCACTCGGGCGGGCCGGGCAGGCAGGGCAAGCAAGCCGACCGAGGCGCAGCTGCGGGCGGCTCAAGCCGAAGCTCGAGCGCAGGCCAAGGCCGAGGCGAAGGCCGAGGAGCAACGACGACGCCAGGCCTTGGCCGAGGCTGCGCGGGCGGCCAAGGAGGCCGACTCGGCGCTGGCGAAGGCTGTTCGGACCGAGGAGGAACAACAGACCCGCGTGCGCCACTTGCACGAGCAGCTCACCGACGCCCGACGGCGGCTGGACGAGATTCGCATCGACCTGCGCCGCGCGGAGAACCGCCAGCGCAAGGCGCAGCAGGCACTCGATCGCCGGCGGCAGTGATCGACCTGGTCGGGCCACGAGTTCGGGGATGTCGGGCTCATCGCGGTGCCGGATGACCCCGACAACCCGGTACTGGGTGAGCCGTGGCCGATCCGCTCCACGGCCGGATCGACATGATCTTTTTCTGAGCTGCCTCTTGACCTTGGCCCACCGCGCAGGCAGTCTATGGTGACTGATCCGTTACCTCACGACTGCGGACAGTAAGCGGGGGCCAACTTCATCGAGGCCTGTCGAGTTGCCTCCCAGCTGCGGCTGCGGTCAACCCGGCAGGCTTTTCGCTTGCCGTCCCGGGACGCGGTGACCCATCTATGCTCATCTGCGCCGCTACCAGACGCGAGGGGGTTCCGCCGCGATGACACGGGCCGCCGCTCGTACCGACCAGCCGGTCAACCCGGACGTCGTCCTTGACGGCCAGGCTGCGGCGGCAGGCCGCGGACAGTGGGATACCGAGCGCTACCGCGCTGAACTGACCGGCTTCTGCTACCGGATGCTGGGTTCTGCGTTCGAAGCCGAGGATGCGGTGCAGGACACGCTGGTCCGGGCTTGGCGGGGGATGGCTGGTTTCGACGGCCGGTCCAGTCTGCGGTCCTGGCTCTACCGCATCGCCACCAACGTCTGCCTCGATCAGCTCGACGGGCGCAACCGCCGCGCCCTGCCGATGGACTTCGGCACCGCCTCGCCGCCGGTTCAAGCGTCGCTGGGTGAGCCGCTTCCGGAGTACTCCTGGGTCGGGCCGATACCCGATGACCGGGTGCTCCCGGCCGACGGCGACCCGGCGGATCTGGCCGTGGCCCGTGAGTCGATCCGGCTCGCCTTCGTCGCCGCCCTGCAACACTTGCCGCCTCGTCAACGTGCCGTGCTGATCCTGCGGGACGTGCTGCGCTGGAGGGCCACCGAGGTCGCCGGGCTGCTGGACACCACGGTCACCTCGGTGAATAGCGCACTTCAGCGAGCACGCACCACGCTGTCGGACTTGAGCCTCGGCGACACCGATCCGTCGCCCCCGGTGGAAGACGCCCATCGAGAACTGCTCGAGCGTTACGTCGACACCTTCGAGCGCTATGACATCGATGCTTTCGTCGCGCTACTGCACGAGGACGCGATCCAGTCGATGCCGCCGTACGCGATCTGGCTGTACGGACCCGAGGACATCGGCACCTGGATGTTGGGACCGGGGATCGGCTGCCGCGACGGGCGGCTGCTTCCCTTGACGGTCAACGGCCGGCCAGGGTTTGCCACCTACCGGCGCAGCGAGTCGGGCTCCGGCCACGAGCCGTTCTCCATCCATGTGCTGGACATCCGCGGCGACCGGGTCAGTGGCATCACGGTCTTCCTCGACACCGAGACGTTGTTCCCGCTGTTCGGTGTCCCGTTGCACCTGGCGGGCTGACCCGGTAGCGGCGGCGACCGGCCCGTCCGCAGAGATGCCTTGCGGGTGATTCTCGCGGTTTCCGGGTGTTGCAGCACCCACAAGGCGCGTACAACAGCCGTAGAGGTGACCCGGTTAGTGCCCGCGTGCCCGGCCGACGTCCACGGTCGTACCCGCGGACGACATGGCCGCAAGCCGCTGATTGAACAGCCGCCTGACCGCACTTTCTCCGGAGAAAGTCACATCAGCCGGGCCCCAGACCGCACTTTCTCCGGAGAAAGTCACATCAGAGCGCAGCAGGTCCGGGCTTGTCCGGTCGGTGCTGTTCTAGTCCCTCTTCCGGGTCTGGATGTCGCCTTCGGCGAGGTAGGCCAGACGCCGCAGCGTCTCGGTGTTGCGCCACACGATGAGCGCCTGCCGCAGCGGACCCGGCACCAGCCGCCCCGGACCGGCCACGGCGTCCTCGACCAGTCGCAGCCGGGTATGAGCGCTGCCCTCCGGCGTGAGGATGAGGTGTACGTGCGCCTCTCCGGCCGGCCAGCCACGAGCTTTGAGCAGGAGCTCACGCGGAGGGTCGGCGCTGAGCACCTCGCTGCTGTCGTCGATCAACCCCGGCCAGACGCCGAAGGAGTGGTGGATCCGGGTACCCGGCTGCGGCCAGCCGGGGTCGACCCCGCGGATCCGGGCGGTGCCGACCACCCAGGACGCGTATGCCCACCCGTCGGAGAGCACCGCCCAGATGTCGTGCACCGACGCGTTGATCGTACGTTCGACTCCGGGCGAACGGCCCTCGAGCTCTGATCCCATCCACGTATTCTCTTCCGTCATGGCCGGGTCGCTCTCAGCGCTCTGGTCGCCTGCGACGACCCGAGTTGATCATAGGAACTGCGGGGGGTGATCGAGCTGAATACCCGATAACCCGGCTCAGTTGCCGATGATCAACAGTGCCAGCGGCTAGGCGCCAGGGCGCTCGACGTCGCCACGCCAGCTTCCGGTCGCCGAGCCGCGGCTCTCGATGAACTCCTTGAACCGCTTCATGTCCCCCTTGACCTTGCGATCGAGGATGCCGACCTTGTCGGCGACGTTCTCCACGAAGCCTTCCGGGTCGATGTCCATCTGCGCGGTCACCCGCGTCTGGTTGTCGTCGAGTCGGTGGAAGGTGACGACTCCGGCGTGGTTCGGCCCGTCGTCGGTTCGCCAGGCGACTCGCTCTTCGGGATGCTGCTCGGTGATCGTCGCATCGAACTCCCGGGTGACGCCGCCGACCTTGACGACCCAGTGCGTGTGCGTGTCGTCGAGTTGGCGGATCTCCTCCACACCGTCCATGAACTGCGGGAACGATTCGAACTGCGTCCACTGGTCGTAGGCCACCTTGATCGGTACCTCGACGTCGACGGACTC
>JACCUM010000056.1 GCA_013811805.1 Geodermatophilaceae bacterium
GTGCCCAGGCACGCACCTCAGCGGTCGACGGTGGTTGGTCTCGGGCGCAGCCGCGGTCTCTTTCGCCGGCACGGCGATGCCAAGCGCGAGACGAGATCCTCAACTTCCTCACAGGGCGCCTGTGCCCGACACCGGTCGATCCCGCTTGCCCGTAGGCCGAAGCGCTTGCCGTGACGATCTGACGTGCAATCGGCGCTTGAGAGCCTTGATCAGCTTCTCGCAAGCGGATCGTCCTACGGTGATTGATGGGCCAGTGAGCCGGTGAGCCGCTGGCATCCGTCGGGCTCCTCGTAGGGTGTTGATCGTGCACCTGAGCCCAGTCGACCCCGTCAGCGTTCCCGAGGCGACCGGGGGCTACGTGAAGGTCGAGGTCGAGGGCGCCTCACGCCTGCTGTTCGTGAGTGGGCAAATCCCGCAGACCCGGGACGGTTACGTTCCGGTCGGCATCGAGGATCAATGCCGGCTGGTCTGGGCGAACCTGATGCTCACGCTCGAGGAGGCGGGCATGGGAACGCGCGACTTGGACCCCGATGGTCAGTCGGTAACCATCCATGACGCGCAGCTGATCACCCTTGCACAGCGCGTAAGTCAAGCCGGGACGGTGCCCGCCCTCGGGCAGCCGGCTAGCTCGATGGGGTCAGCAGCAACCTCAGCGTCAACTCCATCACGTTTGCCCGGCTGCGCTCGCCGTGATCGGCAACCACGAAGTGCTCGCCGATGTACAGCGAGAAGAGGAGCATGCAGCGGGCCTCGACGTCGTCCGGGTCGGGGCAGAAGGCATCGAACAACGAGCGCAGGTAGTCCATGCGCCGGTTGTCCACCCGGCGGAGACGCTCGGCAACCGCCGGGTCGCGTCGGGCCCAGTCCCGGACGGCGAGGTCCATCGTGACGTCGGTGGCCGGCCAATCGCCGGGAGTCGACCATCGCGAACAGCCGCCGCAGCCGGGTCTTCGCATCGCCGCCCTCGCTCTCGACGCGGTCGATCAGCTCGTCGGTGATGTCCCGCTCCCAGCTGTCCAGGATCTCCTCGAGCAGCGCACGCCGGTTGTCGAAGTACCCGTAGAAGCCGCCCTTGGTGACGCCGATCGCCTGCGCCAGCGACTCGATCCGGACGGCGTCAGGTCCCCCGGCGGCAAGGGGGCTGACCGCGCAGCCGACCACGCTCCGCCCGGCTCAGGGGCGCGCCGTACCCAGGCGTACTCCGAAACCGACCAGGACGCCTCCGCTGATCGCATCGAGTGTGCGCCGCACCCGCTGGCGGCCGAAGAACTGGCGGGCACGGTCCAGGAGCAGGGCATAGCCAGTCAGCCACAGGAACGTCAACGCGCAGAAGAGTGCACCGAGGAGCACAAAGCCGGCCCAGCTGGCCTGGCCGTTTGGCACGAACTGCGGCAGCAAGCTCAGGAAGAACGCGGCCATCTTCGGATTGGCGAGGTCGTTGAGCAGGCCCTGCCGAAAGGACCGTACGGATGCCGACCGGGCGCGTCGCGGGTCTACCGGCCACTGGTGAACCACGCCTCGCACCGCGGCCCACAGAGACTGCACGCCCAGGAAGATCAGGTATGCAGCACCTGCCAGCTTGATCACGTGCAACGCCGTCCCTGATGCCGCCACCAAGCCGGCCAGACCGGTGGCGGCTGCGATGGTCCAAACCAGCTGCCCAGAGGCGACCCCGGCCGCCGTCAGAACCCCGCTACGTCGACCGCCCGCGATCGCATTGCGGATGGTCAGTGCCGTGTCCGGGCCCGGCGTGCAGATCACGACCAGGCAGACCCCGACGAAGGCCAACAGCTCAGTCACCATGCCGCCCAGCTTGACACGGCTGCCGCAGCTGCTCAAGGTAGGCAACCCCACGACGTTCGAAGCGGAGAACATCGGTGGGTGCGGGCTAGCCAGGCAGGCTCGGCAAGTCCTTCTCGAAACACATCGTTGTCGGGTCTTCCTTGAAGTAGCCGTAGCAGGGGATCCGCCTCCAGCCTGCGCTCTCGTAGAGGATCACGGCCTCCGGCTGCTCGGTCCCTGTCTCGAGTCGCAACAAGCGATGACCGAGACGGGCCGCCAGCTGCTCCGCGCCGCCGAGTAGCGCGCGGCCGATGCCGTGGCCGCGAGCGTGCGGGTCAACGTACATCCGCTTGATCTCGGGCGGGCCCCCCGCGGACAGTGCAACGGCGACGCAGCCGACTGGGCGGCCATCCAGGCGGGCCAGCAGACACGGCGCTGCACCCGGAAGACCCGGACCGGGGTCGGTCACCCCGTACCGGCGCATCACCTCAACTTCCTGCGCGACGACCAACCAGCGCAGGGCCGGATCATCAGCAGTTGTCTCCTCGATCGTCCACGCCATCCGCCCATCAAAGCGTTGCCGACCGACCTGGGCGATGGGGGTTTCCTGCAGTACTCAGGAACCCCTGCCGTTGGTCCGGGCTGAGCCGCTGAGCTTGCCCAACAGCGCGACGAATTGCTTGCGCTCGGCCGGGGTCAGTCTGGTCATCGACGGCGTCCGTTCGACGAGTTCTCGCTGGATCGCCTCCCTGAGTTTGCGGCCTTTGGGCGTCAATGCGAGCAGCTTGATCCGGCGATCGCTGCCCGGACTCGGTTCGACCAGGCCCCGTACCCGCAGGCGATCGGCGATCCCGGTGACGTTGGAAGTGAATCGCACCGGTGAGTCCGGAGGCTCCATCTCTTGAGGAGGATGGGGCAGTGGGACGAGTCAGCAATTACCCGCCGGAGTTGCGGGCGAGGGCGATGAGAATGGTTGCCGAGGTCACGCCGGATTATCCGTCGCAGTGGGCGGCGATCACTGCGGTTTCCCAGAAGCTGAGGATCGGCACCGCCGAGACGCTGCGCAAGTGGATCGGTCTGCGGTGCGGGCCTCCCAGGATCGGTGCGAGGATGCCTTCATGAGTTCACACGCGGTCGTCGAGACCGACACCGACGGTGTCATCCGGCGCTGGAACGATGCGCGGAGCAGATGTTCGGTCACTCTGCTGACGTCGCAGTAGGTCGTCGGGTGGACTTCATCGTTCCCGAGCACCTGCGCGAGGCTCCCTGGGCTGGCTTCTACCGCGCGATGAAGGATCCGCAGATCAAGGACCTGGCGGCGGACCTGCCGGTTTTGTGCGCCGATCTGGAGATTCGACACTTCGCCGGCCGGCTGCCCGTGCTCAGCGATGGCCTCGGAATCGCCATCGCCGCCCTAGCCATCTACGCCGCGGAGGGCGCCACGGGAGTGCGCCCGTTCGGCTAGGAAGGCGACGGCTGGGGATCCCCGCACGAATCAGCCCGCAACGACGTGATCGGGCTGAATGTGGAGGATGACCCGGTCGGCACTGCGTCTCTCTTCGTAGGGGTAGGTGTCCTGGTTGAGGTACTTGCGCGCCAGCCGGTCGAGGAACGCCTTGTCGGGGTCGGGCTCGATGGTGACGACACGGCCACGGACCTCCAGGTAGCGGTAGGGGTTGTCGGGATCCAGGATCGAGACCGATACCCGCGGGTCCCGCTGGATGTTGCGGTACTTCTGCCGATCGGTGCCCGTCGAGACGAGCAGCTGTCCGCCAGCGGCGTCGTACCAGACCGGGTGTGAGTGCGGCTCACCTCGCGGCCCGAGCGATGAGAGGTGCGCGAAGCCCACCTTGTCGAGCAGGTCGGTGTGGCTGTCGGGGATCTCGGCACTCCGTCCTTCCCTGCTCTGGGTCAGCCGGTTGATGCTGTCGATGTCGTTCGCCGTTTCGCGAGACTCAGTCATCGTTCCTCCTGTTGGGCAAGCGGCAGGCGAGACGTCCCACCGAGGGCTGCATCCAGCGGTACTGGCTCGTCGTTCTCGGTGTGCCTTCAATCGCGGCCTGCCTGTTGGGACAGGCTGAACGCCACGCCTTGGTCGTCGGTGCAGTGGGCGTAGGAGCCGGACGGGATGGTGACCGGATCTTCTGCCGTGCCTCCGAGCTCGCGCACCCGAGCGACAGCGGCGGCGATGTCGTCGACGGCGAAGAAGATGCGTGGGTGCCGTGACGCGTCGTCGTGCGGCGATCCGCCCATGGGCTCGGACCCTTGGATCATCGAGTAGCCCGGGAAGTTGCCCTCGACAAACGTCCAGCCGAAGATTGAGCCGTAGAACCGTTGTGTCGATTCGATGTCCGTGCTCGGCAGCTCGAAGTAGGTGACCTCTCCATTCATGATGACTCTCCATCCGGTATGTCAGTAGCTTGACATCACCGTATGTCAGACTACTGACATGACGCAACAGGAGACCGTCGGCGACCTGGACCGGTCGGTCGGGTACGTCCTCAAGCAAGTGCAGGCCACGCTGCACAACGCGATGGACGGGGTGCTGCGTCCATTGGGTCTGACCGTCCCCCAGTACGCATGCTTGGAACTGCTCGGCCGACAGCCCGGGCTTTCCAACTCCGAGCTCGCCCGCCGCGCCTTCGTCGCCCGCCAGTCGATGAACCTGGTCCTTCGACGGCTACAAGAGCGCGGCCTGCTCACCAGACCCGACCGCGCCGCTCAGGGACGGGCGCGCCCAACTGAGCTCACCGCGACCGGTCAAGCGACGCTGCACGAGGCCAGTGTCGCCGTGCGCGCCGTCGAACAGCAACTGTTCTCGCCGTTGTCCCCAGCACAACAGCGTCAGCTACGCGAGGACCTCGCCGCCTGCGTCGACCCCGCGACCTCTCAGTAGCCCCCACGCGTCGTGGACGCACCCTGATCCGGTTACCGATACCGTAAAGGGCAGATAGATGGCCGCCAGCAGGGCCCACCTCCGGCGTTCGGGAGGATGCCTCCGGGATGTCAGGCCGTGCCCGGGCGCAAACCCTCGGCTGCG
>JACCUM010000070.1 GCA_013811805.1 Geodermatophilaceae bacterium
GTTGACCCCCTCACCCGGGCGCTTAGTCAACGACAGCGCACCGACCAACTCCCCCTCGTGACGCACGGCCTCAGCGAGGTCGGTCCCAGGCAGCGCGGGCAAACCACCATCGCGCAGGGGCACGGGCTCCGGATAGATCGGGGCTTCACCTGCGATGCCGCGAGGCACGAGGTGCCCCTCCTGCACGATCCATACCACAGCCTGACTGGCCCCGGTCCCTTCGGCCAGCAGCCTGGCGGCCTCGGTGAGCACCGCATCCGGATCGGCCGACTCCCCAATCCGAGACGTCATCGCCGCCAACACCTCATACGGAGTCGCCCGGGTCCCATAAACCAACCGGTTAGCCCAATGCTGAACCCGTACCCGGACTGGCTCAAAAGCCACCGCCACCAGGGCCGTTGCAGCGATGGCCAGGCCCAGATTGTTGTCACCGATCGGCAACAACCGGCCGAGCCCGACCACGATTGCGGCATAGACCGCGGTGATGAATGCCGCCAGCACGACGAGGACGAGAGACTTGTTGATCACAACGTCGATGTCGTAGAGCCGATACTTCAAGATGGCGATTCCGGTCGCCACCGGAAGGCCCATGACACTCAGCATGATCACGATGTCCGCGGTGGACTCCCCCAGCGTGTCGTAGGCGACGAAGCCGACGATCGGAACCGTAAGGGCGGCTACCGCTCCAGCGAAGGCGAGCCACTTGATCTGCTGACGCTGCTGGCCTTGCGCGCGTCGGAACCTCTGGATGAGTGACACCGAGGAACCGACGAGCCCTACGACGATCAACAGCAGCGCCAGGCCCGTGAGCGGTTCGAGCAAAGGGCTTTCCACGGCGTACGGGTTGCTCAGCTGGGGGTAGTCCGCGATAGGCCCGGGAGCGAGACCATCAACCACGAACTCCAGGGTGATGCCCAACGCAGCGGACCAGGCCACCGGTCGCCAGCGCCGCGACAACAGGCGACCGTCGGGAAAGAGCAGCAACAGGAACGTGGGAGGCACCAGGATCCAGGGGATCCAGGAAATCTCGGCGTACCAGGCAGCTGTCCTACCCAACACCTCCGAGCCATCCCCGGTCTCGATCCAGTAGCTCGCGTACGAGCCGGCCAACGAGCCGACGCCGACGGCCACGGCCGCACCCAGGAACAGCCAGCCGATCGCGTTGTCCGGGTGGCGCGAGGCGATCATGGCGCCCACGACAGCGAACACGAGCGCGAATGCCCAGATGACCGCGTCGCCGCTGAACCCCCTGCCGGTCCCAGTCGTCAACGACAGGACGGCGGAGGCGACTAACAGCAGCACTGCGACTGCGGCCAGGCCCCAGGCCAGCCAGGGACTTCGTCGGCCGGTTCTCGGCTCGGCACCGGCCTGAACAGGCGAGGCGGCCCCAGGGTGGGTCGTATGTGATCCGGCGTGACGGCAGGCAGGAGGGCCGTCCGATGCTCCCGCGGGCTGCTCGGCGGTCTTGGCGCTGGCTGGGGTGCTAGTCATCGCTTGGCTCCGGCCAGCGCCGGGTCCGGGGCTGGGGTGGGGGTTTGTTGCTGGGTTGCCGTGTCGGCAGGGACCTGGCCGGTGATGGTCGTTCCTCGGCCGGGCGCGGACGCCACAACCATCGTGCCGCCGACGGTGTCGAGCCGATCGGCCATGCCCTGCAGGCCGGTTCCCTGGCTCGTGGTCTGCGGGTCGAACCCTGCGCCGTCGTCGGTCACCTCGAACCGCAGGTGGTCATCGGCCTCGGCGAGCACCACCCGGGCGGAGTTCGCGTTGGCGTACTTGGCCACGTTCTGCAGGGCCTCGAGGACGCTGAAGTAGACCGCTGCTTCTACCTCGGCCGGATACCGTCCGAGTCCGGCCGCGTGCACGCTGATCGGCAGCGCCGCCTTGGCCGCCTGCTCGGTGAGAGCGGCGGTCAAGCCGTCGGCGGCCAGTCTCGGCGGGTACACACCTGCGGCCAGGCCGTCAAGAGTGTCCATCGCGCCGTCTGTCGCCACGACCAGCTGGCCCAACAGCATCGCCGTCTTGGGTGCGGTGGCCGGATCGACCTCCCGGACCAGCCCGGACAGGCGCTCGCGCAGGACCCCGAGCTGGGCCCGCGAGCCACCGGCCAGGTCCTCCTCGATGCGTTGCCTGGCATCGTTCTGGGCACTGAGCAGGCGCCGCCGCGAGGCCTCCAGGTCGG
>JACCUM010000100.1 GCA_013811805.1 Geodermatophilaceae bacterium
CGACCAGGCCCGGCTCGTGACGAACAACATGACAGTCGTGCGCAAGGCGAGCACCGAGCTGGTCCAGGCGGAGGCGGTGACGGTCGATGACATCGTCGGCCTCCACGCCGCGCTACTCCCCGGGGAACCGCGCCACCACGGGCTCCGCACCGTGCAGAACTGGGTCGGTGGCTCTGCCTGGCACCCGATCGACGCAGACTTCGTCCCACCCCGGCCGGATCTCGTCCCGGGCCAGATGCAGGATCTGGTGGACTACCTCAACGGGGCCGCGCACTCGCCGCTGGTGCAGGCAGCACTCGTCCACGCCCAGTTCGAGACCATCCACCCGTTCACCGACGGCAACGGCCGCACCGGACGCGCGCTGATCCATGCCATGTTGCGCGGACATGGCCTGACCAGGAAGGTCACGGTGCCGGTGTCGGCCGGGCTGCTTGCCGACACTCAAGCCTACTTCGACACGCTCACCGCCTACCGCGAGGGCGATCCGGCGCCGATCGTTGCGAAGTTGGCCAACGCATCATTCGCCGCTGTCGCCAACGGACGCCTGCTCGTCTCCGATCTGAACCGGATCCGCGAGGCGTGGAACGACAAGCTGGTCGCCCGTCGCGGCTCCGCGGCCCGCCGACTGGCCGATGTCCTGTTGCGGCAGCCGGTCATCGACGCCGCCGTCGTGGCTGACGAGTTAGGCACATCTGTCGCAGGCGCGCTGCGACCGATCAGGCCGCTCGTCGAGGCCGGCGTGCTCACCGAGTTCACCGGCTTCAAGCGCAACCGCATGTGGCAGTCCCGCGAGGTGCTCTCGGCACTCGACGACTTCGCCGCCCGAGCAGGTCGGCGCAACCTCGACTGGTGCCCGCACCATTGCCGACGATAGCTAGGGTGGCTGCACCCACACGCTGAGAGGGGGGCTGACGTTCATGGGCATCGGTGACAGACCCACCCCAGCCAAGATTGACGGTGGGGCTCCGCCGGGCCGCTCCGCGGTCCTCCCGGACCCGGTCAAGTTCGTCCTGAACTGGGGTCGCCGATACAGCCTGTGGGTCTTCAACTTCGGTCTGGCCTGCTGCGCGATCGAGTTCATCGCCACCTCCATGGGCAGGCACGACTTCATCCGGCTCGGCGTCATCCCGTTTGCGCACGGGCCGCGGCAGGCCGATCTGATGGTCGTGTCCGGCACGGTGACCGACAAGATGGCGCCCGCCGTCAAGCGCCTCTACGAGCAGATGCCCGAGCCGAAGTACGTCATCTCTTTTGGCGCTTGTTCGAATTGCGGTGGGCCGTACTGGGATTCCTATTCCGTCACCAAGGGTGTCGATCAGATCATCCCGGTGGACGTGTACGTCCCTGGCTGCCCTCCGCGGCCGGAGGCGTTGCTGCAGGGGATTTTACGACTTCAGGACAAGATCGCCGGCGAGCCGGTGTCGCTGAACGGCGGCGCGCGTGCCGCCCGGTCACCGGAGCGCTCGACGGCGCGGGTGCTGACCGCACCCCTCGTACGACCCGACTCCGGCGCATGACCTCCCGGGCCGCCGAGGTGGCAGCCGCGCTGGCCCACGGTGCCGGCCCCGGCGGCCAGGCGAGCGAGGGCTTCGGAATGTGGACGGTGGAGGTCCCGGTCGACGGCTGGCGGACAGCGCTCTACGCGGCCCGAGACGAGCACGGTCTGCGGTTCTTCGACTGGCTCAGCGCCGTGGACGAGTTGGACGAGGGCTACCGGGTGGTGACTCATCTGCTCGACCGGTACACGGTGACGCATCTGTTGATCAGCACGCGGGTGCCGCTGGCCGACCCCCGGCTGGACTCGGTTGTCGAGGTCTTCCGCGGAGCCGCCTGGCACGAACGCGAGACGCACGAGATGTTCGGCATCGACTTCACCGGACATCCTGGTCTCACGCCACTGCTGCTGCCCGATGGCTTCGAAGGGCACCCGTTGCGCAAGGAGTTCATCCTCGCCTCCCGCGTGGCCAAGGCCTGGCCCGGGGCGAAGGAACCCGGCGAGGGCCACGGCAGCGGCCCGCGCCGCAAGGCAAACCGCCCATCCGGTGTACCCGATCCGGCGCTCTGGGGTCCGGACGCATGAGTGACGCGGTGCTGATCGGGATCAAGGGCGTCGGGGTCCTCGCGGCGTTCCTGACGCTGCCGTTGCTGGTCGGACAGCTGGAACACAAGGCGATGGCGCACATGCAGGGCCGGCTCGGGCCGATGTACGC
>JACCUM010000108.1 GCA_013811805.1 Geodermatophilaceae bacterium
CGGTACGAGAAGGAAGCCGACAAGATCGAGAAGCAGTACCAGCGCGGTGTGATCACCAACGACGAGCGTCGTCAGGAGCTCATCGAGATCTGGACCCGCGCCACCGCCGAGGTCGGTAAGGAGATGGAGGCGAACTTCCCGAAGACCAACTCCGTCTTCAAGATGATCGACTCCGGAGCCCGCGGAAACATGATGCAGGTGCGTCAGATCGCCGGTATGCGTGGTCTGGTAGCCAACCCCCAGGGTGAGATCATCCCGCGTCCGATCAAGGCCAACTACCGCGAGGGCCTGTCGGTGCTGGAGTTCTTCATCGCCACCCACGGTGCCCGGAAGGGCTTGGCCGACACGGCACTTCGTACCGCGGACTCGGGTTACCTCACCCGTCGGTTGGTCGATGTCAGCCAGGACGTCATCATCCGCGAGGAGGACTGCGGCACCGATCGAGGCATCCTCATGCCGATCGCGGCCAACGTCGATGGGGTCATGGTCAAGGACCCGCACGTCGAAACCAGCGTGTACGCCCGGATCCTGGCCTCGGATGTCAGCGACGCCGAGGGCACCGTGCGCGGCAAGGCCGGAGCCGACCTCGGCGACCTGCTCATCGAGGAACTGTTGCAGTCCGGTATCACCGAGGTACGGGTCCGTTGTGTGATGACCTGTGAGTCGGCGATCGGGACCTGCTCGGCCTGCTACGGCCGCTCGCTGGCCACCGGCAAGCTCGTCGACGTCGGTGAGGCGGTCGGCATCATCGCCGCCCAGTCGATCGGTGAGCCCGGTACTCAGCTGACCATGCGGACCTTCCACACCGGAGGGGTCGCGGGTGAGGACATCACCCACGGTCTGCCGCGTGTGCAGGAGCTGTTCGAAGCGCGGATCCCGAAGGGGAACGCCCCGATCAGCGAGGTGGAGGGCCGGATCCGGATCGAGGACACCGACAAGGGCCGCGACCTGATCGTGGTGCCCGACGACGGGTCCGAGGAGGTCGCCTACCAGGTGACCCGCCGGGCCCGGCTGCTGGTGGCCGACGGTGACCACGTCACGATCGGTCAACAGTTGCAGGTCGGCTCGGTCAACCCGCACGAGGTGCTGCGGATCATGGGTCCTCGGGAGGTGCAGCGTCACCTGGTTCGTGAGGTCCAGGAGGTCTACCGCAGCCAGGGCGTGTCGATCCACGACAAGCACATCGAGGTCATCATCCGCCAGATGCTCAAGCGGGTGACGGTGATCGATTCCGGAGCGACCGAGTTCCTGCCCGGTGCACTGGCCGAGCGGGCGGTCTTCGAGGCCGAGAACCGTCGGGTCGTTGCCGAGGGTGCCGAACCGGCCTCGGGGCGTCCGGTGCTGATGGGGATCACCAAGGCTTCGCTGGCCACCGATTCGTGGCTGTCGGCGGCCTCCTTCCAGGAGACGACCCGCGTCCTGACCGACGCGGCGATCCATGCTCGCAGCGACAAGCTGATCGGGCTGAAGGAGAACGTGATCATCGGCAAGCTGATCCCGGCCGGGACGGGCATCAACCGATACCGCAACATCACGGTGGAGCCCACCGAGGAAGCCCGCGCGGCGGTCTACACGATGCCCGCCTACGACGACGGCGGCTCGTACTTCGGTCCGGACACCTTCGGGTCCGGTTCGGGGGAGGCCGTCCGGCTCGAGGAGTTCGACTACGGACGGGACCAGTACCGCTAGTCCCTCGTACGTGTACGAGCCGGTGCCCCGCAGGTCAGACCTGCGGGGCATCGCTGGCTCTGGCCGCGGTCGCGATGTGCTCGGCCTGCCGGTCAGCGACATGAGCAGGGCCGAGGATTGGCACGGCCGGCTGTTCGGCAAGCCCGCCGACGCCGCCCCGATGGACACCTTGCGGGATTTCCGGATGAGCCAACTCGCCAGCGTGCAGCTCGTACTGGACCCCGAACACGCCGGCGGGGGACTGCTCACTCTGGACGTGTCGAGCATCGACGATGCGGTTGTTGGTATCCAGGCCCGTGGTCGGCACCCTCAGCGCGACCACCTCGGCCAGGTCCGAATCGGCATGCTCACGGACCCCGACGGCAGTCTCTGTCCGAACGAACCCAAGTACTGTTGTCCCCGGAGCAGCGGCGGCGGCTCGAGCGGCTCGCCCGTCATGAGGGCAAGTCCGTGGGCGCAATCGTCCGCCAGGCGATCGAGAAGTACACGGGGGAATCGTTGGGTGAGCAGGACGATCTCGCCGCCGTCTTCGCCCTCGACCTTCCGGTTTCGGACTGGACGGACATGAAGGCGGAGATCATTCGCGCCGCCACCCCATGAGCGTCCTGCTCGACACGGCGGTGTTCATGTTCGCCGCTGGTCGGGAGCATCCGCTGCGGGAACCTTCGCGCGCGGTCTTGCGGGCGGCATCGGAGGGCAGTCTGGACGCGGTCATCTCCGCCGAGGTGGTCCAACCTATGACCTCGAGGCAATCATTTCTCCGGACGAGGACTTCGACCGGATCGGCGAGGTTCGACGCATCGCGGTGGAAACCGTGGGCGGCGGCTGACGGTCGGTCAGCCGGGTTGTGGCCGTCGGCGGCTACGCATCCAGCGTCGGGCACGCAGCACCAGCCAGATGAGCAGACCCAGTACTACCACGACGAGCAGGAACGCCAGAACGGGCAGTGCGAAAGCCAGCACCGTCATCACCAGTGCGGTGCCGTCCTCGGCTGCG
>JACCUM010000130.1 GCA_013811805.1 Geodermatophilaceae bacterium
ACCCCGGCCTTCAGCCTGCTCACAACTCTGGCGGAGCGAGAAGATCCAAGAGCACATCAGTTGATCCTGGCCTGCCGCACTCCCGACGTTGCGCCGCTGTCCAACAAGCTCGCGGAGCTGGCTGACCGGCTGGATCTGGAGGTCGTCGTGGTGCCGTCCCGGGCGCCCGACGGGTGGGAAGGGGAGAGCGGTCGACTCGACTCAAGCATGTTGCGTCGGCTGGTGCCGCACGACGATCGCTTCCGGCAAGCGTACTTGTGTGGACCACCCGACTTGGTCAAGATGGTCAACAAGACGCTGCTGGACATTGGCATACCGCGCCGAGACGTCCACGCCGAACTCTTCGACTCCGCATAGTCTCATCCCGAAACTTGTCACCGTGTCATTGGCGAGCTTGACTCAGCAAGGCAGGGTCGGCCGCGCCGCATGATCGTGAGCGCTGGGGGGCAGTGCGCCTCCATCCGGGGCGCTCATGATCACCAAGTCGGGCAGCATCACAGTGGGGTCGAATCCTTTCCCATCTGCGCAGCGCGGCCACGGCGGTCATCATCGAGGACCTCAACGACGCCGGCGGTTACGTCATTTGTGGGTCGGCTTGGCTGGGCGGTCGGGCGCACTCCGCCGCCCACAATCTTGCCCTACCCTGACCGCTCGATGTGCGTGCTGACCGAGTCCCTGTCAGGGCTCCGCGCACGGTGGGCGACGGCTCAGTAGGCGAGGGAGCGGTCGACGGCTTCCAGGACCCGGTCGAGGTCAGGTAAGTAGTCCTCCTCGAGCTTGCTCGGTGGGTACGGGGTGTCGTACCCGCCGACCCGCAGGACCGGGGCCTCGAGGTCGTAGAAGCAGGCTTCGGTGATCCGCGCGGAGAGTTCCGCGCCCAGCCCCAGGTTGGACGGCGCCTCGTGTACGACGACGCAGCGGCCGGTACGCCGCACGGACTCCAGCACCGGACCCATGTCCAACGGCGAGATCGTGCGCAGATCGAGAACCTCCACGCTGATCCCTTCCTCCTCGGCGGCCGAGGCTGCCTGCAGCGCGGTCTTGACCATCGGCCCGTAGGCCAGCACCGTCACCTGGCTGCCCTCGCGGACCAGCCGGGAACCGAACAACGGCTCCGGAGGTGCCTCGGTGTCGAGTTCGGCCTTCTCCCAGTAGCGCCGCTTGGGTTCGAAGAAGACGATCGGGTCCGGGTGGGCGATGGCCTGCTGGATCATCCAGTACGCATCGACCGGGTTGGAGCAGGCGACCACCTTGAGCCCCGCGGTGTGCGCGAAGTACGCCTCGGGCGACTCGCTGTGGTGCTCGACCGCACCGATCCCGCCACCGAACGGGATCCGGATCACGATCGACATCGGCAGCCGGCCGCGGGAGCGGGCATGCAGCTTGGCGACCTGACAGACGATCTGGTCGTACGCGGGGTAGACGAAGCCGTCGAACTGGATCTCCACGACCGGCCGGAAGCCGCGCATCGCCAAACCCACTGCGGTGCCTAGGATTCCGGACTCGGCCAGCGGTGTGTCGATAACCCGATCCTCACCGAAGTCCTTCTGCAGGCCGTCGGTGATCCGGAAGACACCACCGAGCTTGCCGATGTCCTCCCCCATCAGCAGGACCTTAGGGTCGTCCTCCATCGCCTTGCGCAGACCCATGTTGAGGGCCTTACCGAGCGTCACCGTTGTGCTCATGCGTGGCTCCGCTCTTCGGAGAACCCGGCTTGATAGGTCAGGAAGGTGTCCCGCTGTTCTTGCAGGTACGGCGTGATCTCGGCGTAGGTGTTGTCGAACATCGAGGCCGGATCCGGATCGGGCATCTCCACGGTTTCTCGGCGGACCCGAGCGGCGAGCTCGTCGGACTCCTTCTCGATCGCCTCGAAGAACGCCGCGTCGGCCTGGCCAGACCGTACGAGGTAGGCCTTGAGCCGTTCGATCGGATCCTTGAGCTTCCAGGCCTCCATCTCACTGGCAAGCCGGTACCGGCTCGGGTCGTCGGAGGTGGTGTGCGCGCCCATCCGGTAGGTGTAGGCCTCGATCAGCGTCGGTCCCTGACCGCTGCGCGCGGCTTCCAACGCGCGCCGGGTCACCGCGAGAACAGCCAGGACGTCGTTGCCGTCCACCCTGATGCCGGGAAATCCGAAACCACTTGCCCTGCGGTACAACGGGATCCGGGTCTGCTTCTCGATCGGCTCGCTGATCGCATACTGGTTGTTCTGGCAGAAGAAGACCACCGGCGCGTCGAAGACCGCGGAAAAGATGAACGCCTCGTTGACGTCGCCCTGGCTGGTGGCCCCGTCACCGAAAAAGGCCAGGCAGGCGCCCTGCCCGCCGTCGCGCTGCATCCCCATCGCATACCCGACGGCGTGCAGGGTCTGCGCGCCGATCACGATCGTGTAGAGGTTGAACTTCGACTCGATCGGGTCCCAGGCGCCGCTGTCGCAGCCGCGGAACAGGCCGATGATCGACATCGGGTCGATGCCACGGCACCAGGCGACGCCGTGCTCACGGTAGGTCGGGAAGGCCATGTCGTCGGGCAGCAGCGCCCGGCCGGCGCCGATCTGAGCCGCCTCCTGGCCGAGCAGGCTGGCCCAGATGCCGAGTTCGCCCTGGCGCTGCAAAGCGGTGGCCTCGACATCGACCCTGCGTACGAGCGCGAGATCACGATAGAGCGCCTGCAGTTCTTCGGCGCTGAGATCGATCGAATAGTCCGGGTGCTCCACCCGCTCACCCTCGGGGGTGAGCAACTGCACGAGCACTGGCTGCTCGGTCGGGTTCTGCTCATCGGCGTTGATCGGGTCTGACCCGATCGGGTCATGGTGCGGACCGAACGGGTTGGGCTCGAACCCCTGGTCGGTGAGTTCGGGTACCTCAGACATCGTCGTCTCCTCGGCGCGTCGTCCGCCCACCGGGATCGCCGGTGGTCACGGCATGGGCTGGGTCTAATACTGGCATGCGTCCTGGTTGCGCTCGGCCAGCCTGCCGGAGGAACGAGGTCAACCACACCATCGGGCAGCACGGCCGTCTCGCGCACCGAGAGGTCAGGACTGGGTCTCGGCTGCCAGTCGCAGACCGAACCCGAGGAACACCGCGGCGGTGATCCGGTCCAGCCAGACCCGGACCCGGCGTCGGGCCAGCAGATGGGCGGCAGTGCCGGCCAAGGCGCCCAGTAGGAGATACCACAGGACCGCTTCACCAGCATGCAGCGCCGCCAGGGCCATCGACGTCGGTCCCACCGCAGCTACGGTCGGGATGAACTGTGGCAGGACGACGACGAAGAACACCCCCAACTTGGGGTTGAGAGCGCAGGTCAGGAGTGCGCGCCGATATCCCCAGCCCAAGGATGGCAGCCCGCGCCGCTTGGACTTGGGCTCAAGTGAGTCCGCTTCATCCGAGTCCGGCTCGGGCCGACGCGACGCTCGAATGGCCTGCACAGCAAGGTAGATGAGGTAGGCCGCACAGGTCAGCCGGAATGCGTCGTACAGCACGGAGCTGCTGCGCAACGCCGCCGCGAGCCCGGTCGCCGCGGCTGCTCCCCAGATCAGCAGGCCCGTACCGACTCCCAGTGCCGCTCGTACGGCGGCCGCGCGACCCGCTCTGACCGCGGTGGTCAACACCACAGCGGTGTCCGGCCCGGGCAGCATCGTGATCAGAGCCGCCGGGACCGCGTAGGCCAGCAGCGCCGCTGTGAGATTCACCGATACCCCCCTTCGTCCTGCGGTGCCGACCCTGCCATGTCGGCCCGCAGGGTGGCGGGCTGCTGCACTCGCGGTGATCTTGACCTAATTGCGGTTTTCGGGCCGCTTTCTCGGCGTGTCGCCACCATAAGGCCAAGATCACGGCGGGGAGGGCCAACTCAGTAGTCAGTTGTCGGTGACCTCGAGGTCGATCCCGGTCCCGTCGAATGACAGGTACCCGGCAACCTCAGCAGCTTCGGCGAAGGGCACCGCATAGAACCAGGCCGCGTCGGCGATGGTCTGCGCGCCGACGGTCAGGCTGCGGTAGCCGGCCGTTCCCTTGTACGGACACACGCTGGTCGTCTCACTCGGCCCGAGCAGCTCGATTCGTACGTCGGCCTCGGGCAGGTAGTACCGCACGCCCAACCCGGTCTCGAACAGGGCGATCGTGTCGGTGCTGTCAGCAACGGTCTGGCCGCCCGCGCGTACGACGACGTGTCGGCTTGTGTGGTGGGTGTCGACCCGGTGGAAGGGGTCGCGCGGGTGCCCGAAGACCTCGTCGTCCTCCTGGTACCAGGTGTCCAGTCGGTCGAAGTAGAAGCCGGCCAAACCTTCCAGCCACGCGGCCTCCGGCAACGGGTCACGGTAGGTCCAGATCGCGTCCTCGACGTGCCGATCGCCCACCTGCAAGGAGTAGTAGGAGGCGTCGCCCTTGAACGGGCAGTGCGTGGTGGTGCTGGATTCGACGAGCAGGTCGTCGCGGATGTCGGCCAGCGGCAGATACCACTGCGGCAGCATCGCCGACTCGTGCAGCAGCTTTCCGTGTCTGGTGTCGACCACGGTTTCACCGGCCAGGACACCGCGGATTCGCGGCTGCACGTCGTGCAGATAGAGCAGGTGCTTGGGCGCATCCGACAGGTCGGTGTTGAAGCGCTCACGGTTGGCGAAGGCCAGCGGTCCGGTTCCCATGGTCAGCGACATACCTGTCGCAACAGCCGGGCTCGCCCAGACAATCCCGGCCCGCGAGGTCAGCCGCGCCCTACCTCGGTTTCGCGCGCGGCATCGGAGGCGAGACGGGATGTACCTCGCTGCCTAGTTGGGCCGGCAGAGCCTGGGCGTGCACGACGGTCAGGCTGGTGACCGCCCGGGTCAGCGCGACATAGAGCCGATGCAGCCCACGTCCCTCGGCGAGGACGATGGCGGCCGGCTCGACGAGGACCACATGGTCGTACTCGAGGCCCTTGGCCAGGCTCGCGGGCAGCACGGTGACTCGGCTCGGCTCCACATCGGTGCCGTCGCCGAGCCCATCCGGGTCAGTCGTCGACAGGGCGACCGCAGGAACACCCCCGTCAGCCAGAGCCCGGGCGACGAGCGCCGCATCGGCGTCAGCGGCGATGACACCCACCGAACCCGGCTGTTCGAGCACCTCGCTCACGATGGCGGGCAACGCTTGCCCCAGATCAGCGACCGCGCGCAGGGACACCGAACCGCGGCCGGGGCGCACCGAGGTGGCCGGAGGCAGCTGCGGCGCAAGGTCGGGCAACAGCCGGTTCGCCACATCCAGAATCTCGCCAGGCACGCGGTACCCGCGGGTCAACACCCGTACGACGGCCTCCGGCTTGCCCAGGGAGGCTAGGGAAATGGCCCAGTCCGTCGTGGACCACGGGCTGGTTCCTTGGGCGATGTCGCCCAGCACCGTGACCGACCCGGCGTGGGCTCGGCGGGCGACCGCTCGTAGCTGCATCGCGGACAAATCCTGGGCCTCGTCGAGGATGACGTGCCCGAACAGGTCGGTTCGCCGCAGCAGGCCCTCGACCTCG
>JACCUM010000139.1 GCA_013811805.1 Geodermatophilaceae bacterium
TGCTCGTGGTGAGCGGACGGGCGACAATGCGGACGGCGATTCCGTTCGGGCCGGCGCTGCTCGTCGGTGCCTGGTTGGTCGTCGTCGCTTCCGGACCGCTGGTATAGCGCTGTCCGCACGGTCGCCCAGGCGGTACCTGCCAAACTTGGGACATGCTGCGCTGGCTCACGGCCGGGGAGTCACACGGTCCGGCCCTCACCGCCATCCTGGAGGGACTTCCGGCCGGGGTCTCGATCAGGACCGAGGATCTCGTCGTGGCCCTGGCTCGCCGACGTCTTGGGTACGGGCGTGGAGCTCGGATGAGCTTCGAGCGCGACGAGGTCGCCTTCCGCGGCGGACTCCGCCACGGCCTGAGCCTGGGCGGCCCGATCTCGATCGAGATCGCCAACACCGAGTGGCCCAAGTGGGAAACCGTGATGGCAGCCGATCCCGTTAACGAAACCGTACTGTCCGGCCAGGCGCGCAATGCGCCGCTGACCAGACCGCGTCCCGGCCACGCCGATCTCACCGGTATGCAAAAGTACGGCTTTCGTGACGCTCGCCCGATCCTGGAGCGGGCCAGCGCCAGGGAGACCGCTGCGCGGGTCGCGCTGGGGGCCGTGGCAGCGGCCTTCCTCGCCCAGACGACCGGAGCCGGGCTGGTCAGTCACGTCGTCGGACTCGGAACGGTGATGGCGCCAGCCGGGTCGATTCCC
The DNA here is from genome assembly GCA_013811805.1 of Geodermatophilaceae bacterium. Lineage (GTDB taxonomy): Bacteria > Actinomycetota > Actinomycetes > Mycobacteriales > Geodermatophilaceae > JACCQS01. Next base: position 696 of record JACCUM010000139.1, read on the forward strand.
ACGCCGGCCGACCGGGACAGGGTCGACGCCGATCCGGTCCGCTGCTTCGACCCCGAGACCGCAACTGCGATGGTCGCCGAGGTGGAGACCGCTAAACGCGAAGGCGACACCCTCGGCGGCGTCGTCGAGGTCGTGGTCGAAGGATTACCGCCGGGACTGGGCAGCTTCGCCCATTGGGATCGGCGCCTGGACGCCCGCCTGGCCGCCGCGCTGATGGGCATCCAAGCGATCAAGGGAGTTGAAATCGGTGACGGTTTCGCCACCGCAGCTCGACGGGGGTCGCAGGCGCACGACGAGATCATTTCCGCAGCGGATGGGCTCCAGCGGGTGACCGGCCGGGCCGGCGGCATCGAGGGGGGGATGAGCACCGGGGAACTCCTGCGGGTCCGCGCGGCGATGAAGCCGATCTCCACCGTGCCCAAGGCACTGGCCACCGTGGACGTCGTCACCGGTGAAGCCGCTACGGCCATCAACCAGCGCAGTGATGTGTGCGCCGTTCCAGCGGCCGGCGTCGTCGCCGAAGCCATGGTGGCCCTCGTCCTTGCCGACGCGGTGCTCGAGAAGTTCGGCGGCGACTCGGTCAGCGAGACGGCTCGTAACGTCGCCGCCTATCTGGCCAACCTGACGATCCGATGAGCCGACTCGCTACCGAAACGCGCCATTCGCACAGACCGGTTGCGGTGCTGGTCGGCGTACCGGGAGCGGGGAAGTCCACCGTCGGACGGGTACTAGCGCGCGCGCTCGGAGTCAGCTTTCGGGACACCGATCGGGATGTCGAACAGGTCGCCGGGAAGTCGGTGAGCGACATCTTCGTCGATGATGGCGAGGACCACTTTCGGCTGCTCGAGAGCGCGGCTGTCGCTGCCGCTCTTAAGGAGCATGACGGTGTGCTGGCCCTGGGCGGAGGCGCGATTCTCGATGCCGGCACCCGTGGGCTGCTCGCAGAACAGCGGGTCATCTGGCTGCGAGTCGACGTACCGGCTGCTGCCAAACGTGTCGGGCTGGCCCGCAACCGGCCCCTGCTGGCGATGAACCCGCGCGCTCATCTGCGTGAACTCATGGCAGCCCGAGCGCCCTTCTACGCCGAAGTCGCTACCGACACCATCGAGGCCTCGCACCGGAGCGTGGCCGAGATCGTCGATCAGCTGTACAACTCGCTGTCCCAGACCAACCGCTAACTTGGCTCTGTGTCGGGATCAGCAACCACGATCGAGGTGGGCGGGGCGAGTCCGTACGCAGTGACCGTCGGTACCGGGGCCGCCGACCACATCGTCGCGGCTGCGCAAGGAGCAGCTCGGGTCGCCATCATCCATGGATCGCAACCGGCTCAGGCCGTGGACCGGATCCATGCCCAGCTGACTGCGGCCGGTCACGAGGTCCTCGCGGTCGGCGTACCGGACGGTGAAGCCGGAAAGCACCTCGATGTGGCACGGCGGTGCTGGGATGCCCTGGGCGAGCACGGGTTCACCCGTAGCGATGTGATCGTGGGGTTCGGTGGCGGGGCAGTCACCGACCTGGCCGGTTTCGTAGCCGCCACCTGGCTGCGCGGGGTGCGGTTGATCAACCTGCCCACCACATTGTTGGGCATGGTCGATGCGGCCATGGGAGGTAAGACTGCGATCAACGTAGCTGCCGGAAAGAACCTGGTCGGGGCCTTTCATCCGCCGATGGCCGTGCTTGCCGACCTGGGGCTGCT
>JACCUM010000143.1 GCA_013811805.1 Geodermatophilaceae bacterium
TCGAGGAACGAGAGATCCGCTTCGTCCGCCTGTGGTTCACCGATGTGCTCGGCTTCCTGAAGTCAGTGGCCGTCGCGCCGGCCGAGATCGAGGCCGCTTTCGCCGAGGGGATCGGGTTCGACGGCTCCGCCATCCAGGGTTTCGCCCGGGTCTTCGAGTCCGACATGCTCGCCAAGCCCGATCCCGGCACGTTCCAGGTATTTCCCTGGGCCCATGAGGCCGGACCAGATTCGGCACGGATGTTCTGCGACATCACGATGCCCGACGGTGCGCCGTCCTGGGCCGATCCGCGGCATGTCCTGCGCCGGACGCTGTCCAAGGCCGCGGACATGGGGTTCACCTTCTACACCCACCCCGAGATCGAGTTCTTCCTGCTCAAGGATCTGCCCAGCGACGGCAGCGCCCCCGAACCGGCCGATCATGGTGGCTACTTCGATTTATCCACTCATGATGTGGCACATGACTTTCGGCGTCAGGCGGTCTTTGCCCTCGAGGCCATGGGTATTTCGGTGGAGTTCAGCCACCACGAGGTAGCACCCGGCCAGCAGGAGATCGACCTGCGCTATGCCGATGCCCTCAGCATGGCCGACAACATCATGACCCTGCGCCACGTCGTACGCGAGATCGCGCTGTCCCAGGGCGTGCATGCGACGTTCATGCCCAAGCCGTTCACCGATCAGCCCGGTTCGGCGATGCATACCCACGTGTCTCTGTTCGAGGGTGACCGCAACGCCTTTCACGACGCCGGCGACGAGGTGGGCCTGTCACAGACCGGACGGTCCTTCGTCGCCGGTCTGCTCCAGCATGCGGTCGAGATCACCGCCGTGACCAACCAGTGGGTGAACTCATACCGCCGACTGGTCGCCGGGGGCGAGGCGCCGTCCTCGGTGTGTTGGGGGCGAGCGAACCGGTCCGCCCTCGTCCGGCTCCCGTCGTACAAGCCTGGCAAGGCCAATTCCACCCGGGTCGAGATCCGTTCGCCCGACTCGGCGTGCAATCCCTACCTGGCCTTCGCACTGATGCTGGCTGCCGGGTTACGCGGGATCGAGAAGGGCTACGAGTTGCCGCCCGAGGCCGAGGACGACGTGTGGTCCCTCACTCACACCGAACGCCTGGCGGCCGGCTACGACGACCTTCCGCACAGCCTGGATGCGGCGCTGCGCGCGATGGAGGGCAGTGAATTGGTGGCCGAGACTCTTGGCGAGCACACCTTCGACTTCTTCCTGCGCAACAAGCGCGCCGAGTGGGCCGACTACCGGCGCGAGGTCACCCCGTTCGAACTGTCCCGCTACCTCCCCGTGCTCTGAACGCAGCTGGGCAGCGCGGGGGTACAGTGGCGGTATACCCAAGGTGAGCGTCTACCTGTCAGACGAGCTCTATCGAGCTGCTCAGGACCGCGGTCTGTCCATATCCAGCGTGGCGCAGCGGGCGCTGGAAGCCGCGCTCCGGTTGGATGCGAACCGGGCCTGGATCGACCGCGCTCGTGACCGGCCGGCTCAACCGGCCATTCGCACGACGGAACTCATGTCCGAGGTTCGGGAAGATTTCGGACGATGATCGTCCTGGACGCAGCTGCGCTGGTGGATGTTGTGCTGGGCCAGTTCACCGCCGGTTGGGTTCTCGATCGGCTCGAGGACGAGGAACTCTGCGCGCCGGCGCACCAACCCGCGGAGGTTCTGTCGGCGCTGGCTCGCCTGCATCGCGCCGGGGTCATCGCCGAGACCACCGCCATCACCGCCTTGACCGAGGCAGCCGCCCTGCGACAGGAGTTCGTCGAAACGACCGAGCGACACCTACGCCGTGCCTTCGACCTCGGTGAAGGAATCCGGGTGCTCGACGGACTCTATGTTGCCCTGGCGGAGGAGCGGCGCTGCCCCCTGGTCACCACAGACCGCCGGCTTGCCCGGTCTGGCGCACCCTGCGCGCTGGAGGCGCCGCCTCTTTGACCGATGGGATCGCGGCTAAAGGAGTTTTGGAGAGGCTTAGGCTGCCAAGGTGCGAACTGTTCTGGTCGTCGAGCCTGACGCCTCCGATCCGATCGGGCCGCTCGGCGACTGGTTGACCGACGCCGGTCTGCGCCTGGAGATCCGGCGCCCGTTCGCGGGGGAGAACCTGCCGCGCGATCTCAGCGGCTACGACGGTCTGATCGTGCTCGGCGGGGCGCAGTCGGCCACGGACGCACCTGACGTCACTCCGTGGATGGGCGGGGTACGCCTGTTGTTGCGCGACGCGTTGGCCCGGCCGCTGCCGATTCTCGCGATCTGCCTCGGCGGCCAGCTGCTGGCCCAGGAGGCTGGCGGCTCGGTACGGGTGGGCTCGCAAGGTCCGGAGATCGGCGCCCTGCTCGTGGGCAAGCGGGATGCCGCGTTCGCGGATCCGATCTTTGCCCAACTCCCGATCACCCCCTTGGTGATCCAATGGCATCACGACGAGATCGACTCCCTCCCTCCCGGTGCCGTCCTGTTGGCCAACTCGGTGAGCTACCCGCATCAGGCCTTCCGGGTGGGTGCTTGCGCTTGGGGTCTGCAGTTCCATGTCGAAACCACCCCCCAGCTGATCACGAGCTGGGCCGAACAGGACTCCGCCGGACTGGCCGGCGCCGGCCTCGACCGGCACCGGGTCGTCGCCGAGGCAGGCCCCGGGGCACACGAGGAGATCGCCCAGGTGTGGGGAGCCTTTGCTTCCCGCTTCGCGGCGGTCGTGACGAAGCCCAGCGCTGCGGCCTAGCGGGTGGCGGTCCGGGGCTCCAGCCAGCGCCGCGCCGCGCGGTTGTCCCGGTTGGGTTTCGCTGAGGCCAGCCAAGCCGCGGATCTGATCGTCGAGCCAACGCTCGGCCTATGGGACGCCGACACCGATACACCGGCCGGTGACGGGGCGGCTGAAGTACTGGCCGCCCTCACCCGGGCCGGTGACCCGGATCTGGCGCTGCGCTCACTGCACCGGCTGGCGCTGGGTGGCGATCAGCCCGAAGAACTGCAGCGCGCACTGGCTACCGATCCTGCCCTGCGTAGAAGGCTGTGTGCGGTTCTCGGTGCCAGCAGCGCACTCGGCGATCACCTGGTCGCCCATCCCGGCGACTGGCGACTGCTGAGTCATGACCCACTGTGCACACAGTCGAGATCGGCGGCCGACATCACCGCGCAGCTCCTCGCGGTGGTCGGCGCCGATCCGGATGCCCCACCCACCGGTACGGGGGGGTGCGTCGCGACGATCGACCGCCGCGAGGGAGTCGCAGCGCTGCGCCTGGCCTACCGGCGGGCTCTGTTGGTGCTGGCCACTCGCGATCTGGCGGAGTCCGCCGACCTCGAGCAGGTGACCGGCGAACTGTCCGACCTGGCCGCCGCAACGCTGTGCGCGGCGCTGGCCCTGGCGGCAGGCAGCGTGTCCGACGCCGCCCCCAGCGTTCGATTGGCGATCATCGCGATGGGCAAGTGCGGTGGACGTGAGTTGAACTATGTGAGCGACGTCGACGTCGTCTTTGTCGCTGAGCCGGCCGACCGTACGGCGACGCGGCTGGCGGCCGACGTCATGGCGATCTGCGCCCAGGTGGCCTGGCCGGTCGATGCAGCACTTCGGCCGGAGGGCAAGACCGGGCCGCTCGTGCGCACCTTGGACTCGCACGTCACCTACTACCAGAAGTGGGCGCGGACCTGGGAGTTCCAGGCGTTGCTCAAGATGCGCCCCGTTGCCGGTGACCCCGAACTCGGGGCGGCCTACGTCGAGCAGCTTCGCCCGATGGTCTGGGCAGCGGCCGAGCGGGAGCACTTCGTCGAAGACGTCCAGAAGATGCGACGACAGGTTGAGGCCAACATCCCGACCCAACTCGCCGATCGCGAACTCAAGCTCGGCCCGGGCGGCCTGCGAGACGTCGAGTTCTCCGTCCAGCTGCTCCAACTCGTGCACGGGCGGACCGATGAGAAGCTTCGCCTCGGCGGGACGCTGCCGGCCCTCAGCGAACTCACGGCGGGGGGATACATCGGCCGTGCGGACGGCGAGATCCTGGCGGTGTCCTATCGCCTGCTGCGGACCGTGGAGCATCGCCTGCAGCTCATGCGTCTGCGCCGCACTCACCTGCTTCCCGACGATCGTCGGCAACTGCGTTGGTTGGCAAGATCTTTGGGATACCGCCCGGATCACCGCGGGGAGCCGGCCGACGTACTATCCGCGGAACTCAGCCTGCATACCCGCCACGTACGGCGGCTCCACGAGAAGTTGTTCTACCGGCCGCTGCTCAATGCCGTCTCCCGCGTTCCCGGTGATCAGCTGCGGCTCGCTCCGGACGCGGCTCGCGGCTGGTTGGCCGCCCTCGGGTTCAGCGCACCCGAGGCCGCTCTGGCACACCTGGGCGCCCTGACCTCGGGGGTCAGCCGGACCGCGGCCCTGCAACGGCTGCTGTTGCCGGTGGTGCTGCAGAGCTTCACGAATTCTGCCGATCCGGATGCGGGCCTGCTCGCCTACCGGTCGGTGTCCGAACAACTCGGCCGCACACCCTGGTATCTGCGACTTCTCCGGGACGAGATGAACGTGCTCGAGCGGCTCGGCCGGTTATTGGGCGCCAGCAAGTTCGTCGCCGACCTGCTCGGCGGCGCGCCGGAGGCACTCAAGCTGCTCGGGGATGATGCGCAACTGCGCCCGGCCGCGCTGACGGACCTGACCGCGGCCTGGACCGCGGTGGTGGCCCGCACCTCCGATCCGGTGGAGGCAGTCGCAGCCGTACGGGCGCTGCGCCGCCACGAGCTGTTGCGGTTGGCGATGAGCGACCTGCTCGGGGTTGCCCAGCACCGGCAGGTTCTGGCCGGTCTCAGCGACGCGGCGACGGCCACGATCCGCGCGGCGCTCACAGCCGCGGTTCGCGAGGTTGCCGGATCCGAAGCCGAACTGCCGGCGCGTTTCGTGGTCATCGGCATGGGACGTCTGGGTGGCCGCGAGATGAGCTACGGCTCGGATGCCGACGTGCTGTTCGTGCACGATCCCAAGGACGGGGCGGACGAGCGGGTGTGCGCTCGAGCCGCCGCCGCCGTCGCTGAAAGACTCCGGACCCTGCTCGCGGCTCCGGGCTCGGACCCACCGCTGAGCATCGACAGCGGGCTTCGGCCCGAGGGGCGCAACGGCCCGGTCGTACGGTCGCTGGCCTCCTATCGGGCGTACTACCGACGCTGGGCTCAGGTGTGGGAGCGCCAGGCCCTGCTGCGCGCCGTTCCGGTGGCCGGAGACGTGCAGCTGGGCGCAGAGTTCGTGTCGTTGATCGATCCGCTCCGATATCCATCCGACGGGCTACCGAAGGCCGACGTCGTCGAGATCCGCCGGATCAAAGCGCGAGTGGATTCCGAACGCCTACCACGAGGCGCTGACCCGGCCGCCCATACCAAGCTCGGCCGCGGCGCTCTGGCCGACGTGGAGTGGACCACTCAGCTGCTGCAACTGCGACATGCCGGAGAACATGAGTCGCTGCGAAGTACCGGCACTCTGGAGGCACTGCGTGCCATGGTCGGCCTGGGTCTGCTCGGGGAGGGCGACGCCCTGGCCCTGGAAGCCGGCTGGATGATGGCCAGTCGCTCACGCAACGCGATCATGTTGGTCCGCGGCCGGGCCGGCGACCAGCTGCCCCGCTTGGGGAAGGAGCTGCTGGGAGTGACCCGGGCGATGGGTTACCCACCGGAGCGCGTCGCCGGGGAGTTCCTCGAGGACTATCTCCGCGTGACACGCCGTACTCGCAGCGTCGTCGAGCGCGTCTTCTACGGTTCAGTCGGCGACTGAATTCCGACCCGAGGGTAGGCTGAACCGGTACGACGAAATGCGGGGTCGTGGATGCATCCGAGGCAATGACCAAGTCAGGCGCCTTCGCTGCGAGGTGGTGAGTCGGTCGAGGAGGTCAAGGTGCCCTAGTTGACTCGTCGGCAATTACTGCTGGGTGCGACAGCCATGGCGCCGTTCTCCTGGTTGAGACCGGGCACCGCTCTCGCGGCACTCGAGGGCAAGGATCTCCCTCTCGTGCCGGCCATGCCGGCGAGGGCGGCATTCGACTCGTACGGGATGAACTGTCATCTGTCCTTCCTCGGGAGTCCGTCCTGGGGAAACACCGACGCAGCGCTGCGGTGGCTGCTAGAGCTGGGGGTCGGAGCGGTACGGCAGTACCTGCCCCGTACCGACCATGGGCGTGCCGTCGTGCGGCGCGCGATGGATCGGCTCACCGCGAGTGGAGTGCGCTGGTGCGCCCCGATCCTGTTGTCCCAGGACGTCACCAGCCTCGACGCGGCTCGGTCTGTGGTCAACGAGCAGCTGGACTGGCTGCGGGCCAATACTGACCTCGACCTCTTGGACTCGCTGACCGGCCCGAACGAACCGAATTCCGCAAGCAGGGCGGCCGACTGGGCCCAGACCACCAGGTGGGCCATGCAGGCGCTGTGGGAGCAGACCCGGAAGCGTTCGGCCTTTGACGACGTGCTGGTCCAGGGGCCCCCACTGAACATGAAAGGCGGGCCGGCCGCGATTGCCCCGGACGTGGCAGCGCTGGGTGACCTCTCGCAGTGGATGGATCGCGGGGACGTGCACCTCTACCCGAATGACGAGGATCCCGAGTACCTGATCGACGAGCGACTCGACGTCCTAGAACCCCTGCATCCCGGAAAACCGTTGTGCGTCTCCGAAGGCGGCTACACAACGTCGATCGACCGCGGGTACGGCGGCGGTGCCTGGCTCGTCCCTCCGGCGGTTGCCAGCCTCTACGCGCCCAAGCACCTGTTCGTCCACCTGCTCGAGGACCGGACTTTCTTCGCCTACGAACTCCTCGACGAACCACCTCCCTATGACAGTGACGACACGATCAGAGAGGCGGGTTTCGGGCTGGTCGAAACTCCATCTCCGGACCCCAGGACATGGGTGCGCAAGCCGGGGTTCGAGGCGACGCGCCGGCTGCTGGCCCTCGTGCGGGACGGTGAAGCGCGGCACACCCCGCCCGGACTGCGCGTGGCCATCAGCAACCCAGCCAACGTGCCCACCGCTACCCCGGCCGACACGCTGCGTAGCGCCCTACTGCACCGCTCGGACGGGAAGCATCTGCTGGCCATCTGGCAGGCCGTCGACCTCTACAAGTGGGATCGCAACGAGTTGAGCGGTTCCTATCTGCCGGTCGAGTCTTTGCCGGTCACCATCACACTGGAGCGGCCCCTGCCCATTGCGGTGTACGAGCCGTCCCTGCGCGATGGGCCGATCAACGAGTTCACCGCAGAGACGTTCACCCAGAGCGTGGGCGTCGGCCTCGTGGTCATCGAGATCGGCTAGCCGGGGCGGGCTGGCTCGTCCTGCGGCGGGGGGGACACTTCGCGGCGTACGACGACTCCGGTGGCGTCTCTGGGCAGCTCGTCGACTATCCATACGTAACGCGGATACTTGTAGGCAGCCAGCCGAAGCTTTGCGAAGTTCCGTAGTTCGGCGACCGTGGTGAAGGCACCGGGTTCCAGGATGACGGCGGCGCCCACCTCCTCGCCGAGGTGACCATGGTCGATGCCGATGACCGCGACATCGGCAACCGCCTCGTGCTCGCGCAGCGCATCTTCGATCTCTCCGGGATAGACGTTGTAGCCGCCTCGGATGATCAGATCCTTCTTTCGGTCGACGATGAAGTAGTAGCCGTCCTTGTCACGGGTGGCTAGGTCGCCGGAGCGCAACCAACCGTCGCGGAGGACCTTGTCGGTGTCCTCGGGGTGTTCCCAATATCCCTTCATGACCCCTTCGCCGCGGATCTCGATCTCGCCAACCCCGTCGTTCCCGGCCGGGATGAGCTGACCGCCGTCGTTGACCAGCCGCAACTCCGTACCAGCGACCGGCGTGCCGATCGAGCCGGGCTTGCGTTCGGCATCCATGTGGTTGAAGGCGGCCACCGGAGATGTCTCGGACAAGCCGTAGCCCTCGAGCACGATGCAGCCGAAGGCCTCCTCGAAGGACTTCAACACCGCTACCGGCATGGCGGAACCACCGGTCACGCAGGTGCGCAGGGTCGAGACGTCGTAGGCGTCTCGGTTCTGCATCTGCAGCAGGGCGGAATACATCGTGGGTACGCCTTCGAAGATCGTTACCTTGTCCCTCCCGATGACCTCGAGGGCCTTCGCTGGCTGAAAGCGGGGCATCAATGTCAGGCAAGCCGCCGCAGACACCGCCGCATTCAGGGCGCCGGTCAGGCCGAAGAGGTGGAACATCGGCAGGCAGCCCATCAGGACGTCGTCGGAGGTGCACTTCAGGACGGTCGCTGACGTGGCGGCGTTCGTACTCAGGTTTGCGTGGGTCAGCTGAGCTCCGCGGGGCTTGCCGGTTACCCAGGAGGTGTAGAGGAGAACTGCGGTGTCGTCGTCGGCAACGTCCACCGCGATGCCGTTGGCCGCTACGTCAGCCAACTGGTCGCCACGTGGTCCGGTCGCACCCACGAGCAAGCACTCAACACCTACTGACAGGGCTGCGATGGCCGCGGCCTCGCCGGCCTGGTTCGAGGCAAAGACCAGGCTGGTCCCAGAGTCTTCGAGGTAGTACTCGATCTCACGAGCCCTGAGTAATGGGTTCAGCGGCAGGACGACGCAGCCGGCCATCAGCGACCCGTAGAACAGCACCGGGAAGGCGGGAACGTTGGGTAGCACGAGGCAGATCCGGTCCCCAGGCACCAGCCCACGTGCGCGCAGGAACGCGGCTACTCGACTCGCTGCCTCGAGCAGGTCGGAATAACTGAGAACGGCTTCGTCCAGGCGCACCGCCGGATTGGACGGGTGATCGCGGGCGGCCGCGACCAGGTTGGTCACCAGATGAGCCATGGTCCTCCCTCAAGGTAGGCATCGCAGGGCCCCGATGGTGAGTACCCGACGCCGAGGGTAAGCAGCCCACCGGTGAGCAAGCTACAAGAGCGCGCCGTCGAGGGGCCGAAACAGGATCCGACAGCGGCCGTCACAGCTACCATCAGCGTTGATGGACCGGCTAAGTGGCATGTGGGACGGCATCGCAGACTGGATGGACGGGCTGCGAGAGCGTTCTCCGCGCGCCATCATCGTGGCCATCGTGGCGGCTGTCGCCGTACTGGCCATGGCGGTGGTGGCCATCGTGATCCTCGGGGCGGAAGAGGACGAGGCCCCACCGGCGGTTGCCGAGAACACTGCCCTGTCCTTCGCGGTGCTGGCCGGCAGCACGGTGGACAACACCGGGCCCTCGGTGATCAACGGCGACCTGGGCGGCGCCAAGTCCGGCGAGGCCATCACCGGCTTCCCGCCCGGAATAGTCAACGGTGATCAGCACGCCGCCGACGCCACTGCGCTGCGGGCCCAGTCAGATCTGACCACCGCCTACTACGACGCGGAGAACAGGTCCTCGGGCGTGGCGCTGCCGGATACCCTGGATGGGCTGACGCTGCCTCCCGGTGTGTACAAGAAGGAAGCCGAACTCGGCCTGAGCGGAACGCTCACCCTGGACGGACAGAATGACAAGAACGCCCTGTTCATCTTCCAGGCGGTATCCACCCTGGTCACCGAGGACAGCGGGACCATCAATCTGATCAACGGGGCTCAAGCCTGCAACGTGTTCTGGCAGGTCGGAACATCAGCGACGCTGGGCGCCGACGCCCGCTTCGTCGGGAGCATCCTGGCGTTCACCTCCGTGAGTCTGCAAGCCGGAACAACCGTCGAGGGACGGGTACTGGCTCGAAACGGCACGGTCAGCCTGGACAACAACACGATCACCCGACCCACGTGTGACGCCCCGCCCCGCACCGACGCGAAAGCCAAGGCCGTGGAGCGGTTCATCCCCGCACCGGACCCGCCGGAGACGGATTCGGCTTCCGACTCCGACTCAGACTCAGACTCCGACCCGACTGGGCGGGCGCCAGGTACGACGATCCGGACCACAGGTCCGCAGCTGACTGTGCCGACACAGCCCACCGTGCCAACGCAGCCCACCGCTCCGACGCAGCCCACCGTTCCAACGCAGCCCACCACGACCAAAACCACGACACCAACCAGGACCACGACAACTCCGCCCC
>JACCUM010000150.1 GCA_013811805.1 Geodermatophilaceae bacterium
CCCGAAACGTAGGGACGTCACATGACGCATGAGGCGGCGCATGGGAGATGGCGGGTGAACGCAGGCTGTACAGCAGGTACCTGCACCGGAGGATGAGTTGCAGATCACAGCCACCCCCGCGGTGCCGGATCGCGACTCGTCTAGGTCGGAATCAGTCGCGGAGGTAGGACACGTCGGTGTCCCAGCGGGTGAACCCCAGAGCCGAGTAGACCGCAATCGCTGCGGCGTTGGACTCGTCGACGTACAGCATGACCTGGCTCAGGCCGCGGCTGCGCAGGTAGCGCAGGCCGGCCAACGTGAGGGCCGGTCCGAGCCGCATTCCGCGCGCCGAGGGGTGCACGCCCAGCACGTACACCTCGCCGATCGGCTCGTGCGCGTGTTTCCCGGCCCGCTCCGAGGTGGTCGAGCCATGGATCTTCGTCCAGTGGAAGCCGATCAGTTCGGGCTCGGACTTTCCGGAGCTGACGTGCGTCGAAACGGTTTCGGCCAGCAGGAAACCGGCCGGGTCGAACCACGGCTCCTTCTCGCGGAGCAGGATGTCGTCTTCGCTCCAGCCGCCCTGATCAGGATGATCGGCGAAGGCCAGGTTGTTGAGTGCGGTCCAGGCGGCCTCGTCCTGTCCAGGCACGAACTGCCGGAACCGCACGCCCTCTGGAATCTCCACCTGCGGCAGGTGGGCCAGCAGCGACTTGCGCATCTGCCAGAGCACGCGGGTACGGCGGTAGCCCGCCTGCTGGGCGAGTGCTTCGGCGCCGGCATGCGCCCCGTGCGCCCACAAGCGCAGTCGCCCGTCGGGGCTGGCCCGCTCGACGGCCGTGAGCAGTCGGCGGCCAAGCCCCTTGCCGCGATGGCCGGGATGGATGGCCAGCTCGGCAGCCGGACCGGCGACCGGATCGGTGGGGTCGAGATGCCCGTAGCCGAGCAGCGTGCCATCAGCGGAGTGGAGCAGGAAGTTCGAGGAGTCGACGTCGCCGCCGTGGCGCAGGTGCAGCAGGACGTGTTCGTTGACCGGGCTGACTCCGTCGGCATCGGCGACCTCGTCGATGAGCTCGGCCACCTGTGCCACCTCGGCCTCGGTGAGCTGGCCGCGCTCGGAGAGGGTGTGCGACTCGGAGGCGCCCGGATCGCCCGCGCTTGACGTCACTGCTGCGCAGCCCGTTGGATTCACCGTGACGTCGAAACCTTCTGAGCCGACGCGGGAGCGTTGGCCTCGAGCTTGTAGCCCACGTTGCGTACGGTCCCGATCAGCGAGGCGAAGTCCGTCCCGAGCTTCGCACGCAGGCGGCGCACGTGCACGTCGACCGTCCGGGTGCCCCCGAAGTAGTCGTAGCCCCAGACCTCCTGCAGCAGCTGGACCCGGGAGAAGACCCGGCCCGGATGGGCGGCAAGATACTTCAGGAGTTCGAACTCCTTGTACGTGAGGTCCAGCGACCGTCCGCGCAGTTTGGCAGCGTAGGTATGCTCGTCGATGGAGATGTCCCCGGCCTCGATCAATCCGCTGTGCGGCCCGTCGACCGGCGCCGCGCCGGCCAGCCGGCGGTCCAACGCCCAGCGCAGCCGGGCGTTGACCTCGGCAGGCCCAGCGGTGTCGAGCAGCACGTCGTCACACCCCCAGTCGGGCGACAGGGCGACCAAGCCTCCGTCGGTGAGGACGGCAAGCAGCGCGGCGGCCACTCCGGTCGAGGACAGCATCTTGCACAGCGTCCGGGCACCGGCAAGGTCCATCCGGGCATCGACGATGACGACATCCTCGTTGCCGGCGACATCACTGAGCAAACTGTCCAGCCGCGCCGGAACGACGCGCACGTGATGGGTGAGCAGACCGAGGGCCGGGAGTACTTCGGTGGTCGGCTGGCTGGCATCGGTCATCAGAACGATGTGCATGCGGCATCTCCCGGGAAGGCGGGGGCCTGACTGCGCCGGCAGGCTGCGAAGGGCCGAGGATATCCCACAGCACCGGCCGCAGGTCTGAGACGAGAGGGTCTGAGACGATCACCGAATGAGGCAGGCATGAGCATGGCGGCGCTGCGGGCCGAGATTGCTCCGGTCCGCCATCATGCGCCTGCCGCTGGGCTGGCCGCGGCGGTCATGCTGGCTCTGGTGCTGGCTCCGCGCCAGTTCGGTCCGACCGGTCTGCTGATCACGGTTGCCCTGATGCAGATCGCCCTGATCGGCGCCTGGTCGCGGGCCACAGGCACCCGTGGGTACCTCGGCTCGCTGGTCATCGGCGCGGGTACGGCCGTCACTGCGGACACCGTTCTGGCCCTGCAGTCCGAACCCGACCTCGGGCCGCTGGCCGCCGTACTGGGCCTGGCGTTTCTCGCGGCGATGCTGCACCAACTCACTCGTTCGGCACCTCGCCGGCTGGCCACTGCATCGCTGGCCGGAATCAGCACTCTGGCGGTCAGTGTGGTGGCCCTCTCGGCATTTCTGCTGCTGTACCGGGTCACCGATGGGTCAGCGGTCTACGTCGCGACTGTGGTCTCGGCTGGGGGGGCGGTGGTGGTCGGGCACTTGGTGGATCTGGTGCTGCCGGTCCCGCGGATAGCCCCGGGCGTGCCGCGTGGCCTGGTTGGCCTGCTACTCAGCGTTGGCGCGGGGATCGCAGCATCGGTCATGCTGTCCGATCCCGATGGGCTGGTCGGCAGTCTCGGCGCTGCGATCGTCGGGGCGATCGTCGGGCTGGTCTCGGCGCTGCTGGCAGTCGCCGCCTCCTACATCGCCGCAGAACGACCACAGCCGAACTGGTCGCTGCCCTGGCTGCAGGCCCTGCTCCCGCTGGCCGGCACCGCACCGATCGGCTACTTCTTGGCCCTCCGGGTCCTGGGATAGGCAGAGCTCACATGCGCGCCCTCCTGATCGCCGTCGTGGTGCTGCTCGGCATAGCCGTCGCGGCCGACCGCGTCCTGGTGGTGGTGAGCGAGAACCAGCTGGCCGCCGCGATCCAGGAGGAGGGCCAGCTCCCCGCCGAACCGGAGATCTCGATCGAGGGATTCCCATTCCTGACCCAGGCGATCAGCGGTCGCTATGAGTCGGTCCGAGTCGGTGTGGACGTGGCGGCCCTGGGGTTGCCACCTGGCGTGACCGCTGACATCCGGCTTCAAGGGGCAGAGGTTCCCCTCGATTCGGTGCTCTCGGACTCGGTCACCTCAGTACCGGTCGACAAGGTCGTCGGCATGGTGACCTTCCCGTTCGACTACATCGGAGAGCAACTGGGCGGAGCCACGGTCACACCGGACGGCACGGGCCTTCGGGTGGAGACCACCGTCTCCCTGCTGGGCCAGGACTTCCCGGTGGCTGCAACAGCCCAGCTCTCGCTGGTCGGTCGCGAGGTCACCTTGACGGCCAGCAACGTCGAAGGCCCCGGTGGCCAGCTGCCCGACGAGGTCGGCGCCGTGGTGCTCGACCAGCTCGACGTCACCTTTCCCGTACCGGAGCTGCCCTTCGGTCTGGTGTTCACCGGTATAGAGGTGGTCGACGACGGGATGCGAGTCGTCGCAGAAGGCTCCGACATCGTTCTGGAAGACCCCGCCTGATCCGCGGGAGACTCGGATGAGGACCTTATGCGCATAACGTCCCGGAATGGGGCCGCGAATCGGGACGTTGTGCGCATAACGTGCGGAATGGGGTCATGAATGCCGATGGACGGCGTGCAGCTGGTCGGTGTGATCGGGTTGGTCGCCGTCCTGGTACTGGTTGCCGGGTTCGTGATCCTTCGTAGACGCTTCGACGGTCGGCTCCGCGCGGCCGTGCAGCCGGAACGCAGTCTGGCCGAAGTCGGGATTGCCTTGCCGGCCGACAACGTCGCCGTCGTCCAGTTCTCCGGGGAGTTCTGCGCCATCTGTACGCCGGCCCGGACCCTGGTCCAGCGGGTATTGCGCGATCATCCGGACATCGCCCGCATCGAAGTTGACGTGGCCGAACACCTGACGGCGGTCCGAGCACTAGACATCCGCCGTACCCCCACCCTGTTGATCGTCGACGAGCAGGGTCAGGTCGTACACCGCTCTTCCGGGATGCCCCGGGAGGCCGAATTGCGCCAAGCCGTCTCGGGCCTGGCCGCACACAATCGATGAACTGGACCATCGCCGGCCCGCTCGAGGCACCGATGCAGGGGCGAGGTCTGCGCTGGTACCGTCGGGACATGGGTCTGTTGCTCACGATGCGTCGCACAGTTGACTTGTGCCGCCTCGGCAGCTGCCTGTGTCTGGCCTCCTAGAAGGCCACTGACCCTCGAGGACTCCTTAGCAGTCCCAAAGAGCCCCAGTGGCCGTACCGACGTTTCTTCCGTCCGGTCCGCAGGAGGCTTTGATGTCCGACCCGCACCCGCTCAACACCCCGCACGTCGATGTCCGGGGCCCACGCTTCGCCGCGTGGATCACCTCGGCCGTCCTGGCCGGCGGTCTTCTGCTGTCCAGCGGCTGGATCCTGCTGCTGCAGACCGCGGTCTTCGCGCTGGGAGCCCTTGCCGGCCCTGCGTATTCGCCGTACGGCATCGCATTCCGGACATTGGTCGCGCCAAGGCTGGGTCCGGTCCTACGGCGGGAGCCGCAGCCACCGCTGCGCTTCGCGCAGCTGGTCGGTTTCGGCTTCGCAGCCGTAGCCACGATCGGGTATTTCACCGGTGTTCCGATCGTCGGAGCGGTTGCTGCTGGTTTCGCGCTGGCTGCCGCCCTGCTCAACGCCACCACGGGCTTCTGCCTCGGTTGTGAGATGTACCTGCTCGGACAGCGTGCCCTGCACCGCCTTTCGCCGCACATTTTCTCGAAGCGTACGACCGCCGTACGCGCCACCGAAGGAGTTTGACCGCTATGAGCCGCAATGACGTCCTGGTCTCTGCCGACTGGGCCGAACAACAACTCAACGACGACGGTCTGGTCTTCGTCGAGGTCGACGAGGACACCAGCGCCTACGACAAGGGACACATTGCCGGGGCCGTGAAGTTGGACTGGAAGTCCGACCTGCAGGACCCGGTGCGCCGCGACTTCGTCAACCGGGAGCAGTTCGAAGAACTGTTGTCGGCCAAGGGGATCAGCAACGATGACACCGTCGTGCTGTACGGCGGCAACAACAACTGGTTCGCCGCCTACGCCTACTGGTACTTCAAGCTGTACGGGCACCAGAAGGTGGTGCTGCTCGACGGCGGCCGGAAGATGTGGGAGCTGGATTCCCGCGAACTGACCGACGCCGAGGTGACTCGCGATGCGACGTCGTACTCCGCCCAGGAGCCGGACACCTCGATCCGCGCGTTCCGCGACGAGGTCGTCTCGGTGATCGGTGCCCGCAATCTCGTCGACGTACGGTCCCCTGACGAGTTCGCCGGCCGCTTGGTCGCCCCCGCGCACCTGCCGCAGGA
>JACCUM010000151.1 GCA_013811805.1 Geodermatophilaceae bacterium
GGCGGCACGGCGGGATGGGTCGGCGGCACTGCGGCCACCGGCTCGTACGGCGTACCCGGTGCCGGTCGCGGGTCGGGTGTGCCCCTGTTGGCCCACATGGCCATGGCGCGCTCGGCCTGTGCGGTGATCGTCAGGGCCGGGTTCACGCCCAGATTCGCCGAGATCGTCGACCCGTCCACGATGGACAGCCGCGGGTAACCGTAGACGCGGTGGTACGGGTCGATCACACCCGTGTGCGAGGAGTCTCCGATCGCCGCACCGCCGATGAAGTGCGCGGTCATCGGGATGTTCGCGACGTCGTTCCAGGCTCCGCCGGCGACCCCGCCGATTCGCTCGGCCACCCGCCGGGCGATGTCATGCCCGGCCGGGATCCAGCTCGGGTTGGGCGCACCATGCCCCTGTCGCGACGACAGCCGCCGGCCGAACAGGCCGCGCTTGGTGAACGTGGTGATCGAGTTGTCCAGCGTCTGCATGATCAGCAGGATGATGGTCTTCTCTGCCCAACCCTTGGGATTATGGACGCCGAAAGCCTTGCCCCGCAGGCGGAACAACTCCTTGAGCCAGGCTAGAACGCGGGGCCCACGCTGGTCGCCGTCGGCCAGTGCCGTCTGCAGCAGCCCCATCGCGTCGCTGCCCTTGCCGTAGCGGACCGGCTCGATGTGGGTCGTCGGATCCGGATGGATCGACGAGGTGATCGCCACCCCATGGGAGTAGTCGATTCCAGGTGCCCAGGTTCGAGCTCCGATGATCGCCTCGGAGTTGGTCCGGGTCAGCACGCCCAGGCGCGGGGACAGCAGCGGCAGCGCACCTGAATCCCGCATCCGATGCAACAGCTTCGCCGTACCCAATGCGCCGGCCGCCAGGACGACCTGATCAGCGATGAAGCTCTGTCGAGCCCGGCGCATCCAGCGTCCAGTTCGTACGGTGGCGACCTCGAACCCTCCACCGTGACGGTCGGGCCTGACTCGAGTGACGGTGGTCAACGGATGTACTTGGGCGCCAGCCGCTTCGGCGAGGTGCAGGTAGTTCTTGGTCAGGGTGTTCTTGGCGTTGTGCCGGCAACCGGTCATGCAGGCTCCGCAGTTCAGGCAGCCGGATCGGCGCGGACCCGCTCCGCCGAAGTACGGATCCTCGACCTCGACGCCCGGACGGCGAAGAAGACCCCGACCGGAGTCGGCTGAAACGTGTGACCGACGCCGAGGTCCTCGGCCACGTCCCGCAGCACCTCGTCGGCCGCCGTAGTGACCGGATTGGTGATCACGCCGAGCATCCGTTTGGCCTGGTCGTAGTACGGGCTGAGCTCCGCCTTCCAGTCGGCGATGTGGGCCCATTGTGGATCGGCGTAGAAGGCGCTGGGCGGTTCGTACAGCGTGTTGGCGTAGTTCAGCGACCCTCCGCCGACACCGGCGCCGGACAGGACCAGGGCGTTGCGTAGCAAGGAGATTCGCTGCAGGCCGTAGCAGCGCAGCCGTGGCGCCCACAGGAAGTTGCGGACATCCCATGATGTGCTGGGATAGTTCGACTCGTCGAAGCGACGCCCCGCCTCCAGAACACCGACTCGATAACCCTTCTCGGTCAGGCGCAATGCCGTGACCGAGCCCCCGAATCCGCTGCCGATGACCAGGACGTCGTAGCGGGTGGGCCCCATGCGATGAGGTTACCGGCGAGTAGTTTGGGGCCGGGCTGGCTTGACGGACGGCCCATGCCAGGGCATACCGTAGAGGCAGAAAGCGACCTTACGACGTAAACTCGTGCCTGATCCGCTGGAGGAGATCACCGGAACGTCATCCCCGCGTTCCTTTCCGAAGTCCGCTGTTCGCCTGCAAGACCACCCGGCACCGTTGGATGAGGAGTGACATGGACAACGATGTGCGTGATTGGTTCCGACGCCGGACCTATCGGGCCGCGCAATTCGATCCACTGCACCTGGCGGAGAGCAAGCTGCGCAGCGGTGACCGGATCAGCGTCGTCCTGCCCGCCCTGAACGAAGAGCGCACCGTCGGCGAGATCGTCGAGCGCATCCGGGGCTGCCTGGTCGAGGATGTCCCGCTGGTCGACGAGTTGGTGGTGATCGACTCCGGGTCCCAGGACCGTACGGCGGCTAAGGCCCGGGCGGCGGGAGCGACTGTCGTCAGTGTCGATGAAGTACTCCTGGCCTACGGCCGACGGCCCGGCAAAGGCGATGCACTCTGGAAGTCCTTGTACGCCACGACCGGCGACATCGTCGCCTTCCTCGATGCTGACCTGATCGACTTCGACCCGTCCTTCGTCACCGGCTTGGTCGGTCCGCTGCTCACCGATGCCGACGTGGGTTACGTCAAGGGTCTCTACGACCGGCCGCTGCAGACCGCTCAGGGAATTGCTCCTGAAGGTGGCGGCCGGGTGACCGAGTTGATCGCCCGGCCATTGCTCAATGCGATGTGGCCAGAGCTGGCCGGTTTCGTCCAGCCGCTTTCCGGTGAGTACGCCGGCCGGCGAGGGTTGCTCGAGGCGGTGCCTTTCGCCTCGGGGTATGGCGTCGAGATCGCGCTGTTGATCGACCTGCTCGCTCTGGCCGGTCTCGACGCGCTGGCCCAGACCGACCTCGGTGTGCGCCGGCACAGTCATCAGGCCGATCCCGCGCTGGGACGCATGGCCGGCCAGATCCTGCAGACCGCGTTGCACCGGGCGCCATTGGCACCGTGGGCGAGCCCGCAGTCCACCACGCTGACCCAGTTCGTCCGGGTCGGGGACGGGCACGAGTTCGTCGACTGGGACGTCGCCACGCTGGATCGCCCGCCGATGATGACCGTGCCGGAGTACGTGCGACGCAGTGACGACGTGCTGCCGGGC
>JACCUM010000159.1 GCA_013811805.1 Geodermatophilaceae bacterium
TCCTGGAGGCTGAAGCGCTGCAACGACTGAGCTTCGGACGCAGCGGACTCTTCGATGTCACCGTCAGGCGGACAGATGGGACGGTCGTGGTGGAGTTCCGTGGTCACAGCCGCCGACTTTCGGCCCCACCGTGAGCTGCATCGCCGCGTTCCGGCCTCTAGGCGACGGGCGCTCCCGGTTCCACGCCCTCCACGGACAGCAGGTGAACGGTTCCGTCCGATTCCAGAGCGCCGAGGACGAGAAACTCCGAGCGAAACCCGGCTATTCGCTTGGGTCCCAGGTTGATCGCGCCGATGATCAGGCGATCGACTAGATCCTGCGCTGAGTAGTTCGTGATCTGTGCCGAGGTATGCAGATGTCCCACCTCGGGCCCGAAGTCGACGGTGAGCTTCCAGGCGGGCTGCCGGGCCTCGGGAAAGTCTTCGACGGACACGACTCGCCCGACTCGGATGTCCACATCGAAGAATGCCGCCCCGATGTCAGGCTTGCGCTGCCGGTCAGCGGTCACTGCCCGACCGTATCGCCGAACCTGACCGGAGCCGAGATCCGTCATATCTGACCGGACTTCGTACCGGTGGCGCGCCGCAACCGGTCATGAACGACACGCTTTCGCCGTGCGCGTTGTCGTTTGCGACCGATGACAGACACGCCGGAGGCCCCTTACCATCAGACACGCCTGTCCCGCCTGTCACATTGACCACTCCTGTCGCGCTAGCGTGCAGCCATGCCCACGCGCTCCCCCGCGGCGGCCCGGTCTCGCGCGGGCTCCGAGAAGCCACCGCCCGGATCCGCCTCGTCCGGCTCCAGGGGAACCAAGCCGACCAGTACGCCGACCGGCGCGGGCCGCAGCCCGACCAGCAGCACGGCGAATCGCAGCACCGGCGCCCGCAGCGCTGAAGCTCGTAGTAATGCGCCCCGTAGAACCTCGGCCCGCAGTGCCCGTTCGCGCAAGCCGCCGGTGCGGAACTCGGCGAGCGCGGGCCGTACTCGAAACCGGACGTCGGGGATGCTGGGCGCTTCGTTGGCCAGAGGCGCAACCGCTGCCTGGGGGCTGCTCGCCCGAGCCGTCGGTGGAGCGGTACGAGCCGTCGGCCGGCATCCCGAGGACGAAAGTGTGCTCGATCCGGCCCACCGCCGGGACGGCGTCGGCCTGGCAGTCGTGGGACTCGCCGTCATCCTGGGAGTCGGCGTATGGACCGATGACACCGGTCCGATCGGATCGGCTCTGGCCAGCTTCGGCCGCAGCAGCATCGGCAAGGTCATCCTGGTCGTTCCGGTTGTCCTGTTGCTCGTGGCGGTCCGGCTGCTCCGGCACGCCCCCCGCCCGGACAGCCGCGGACGGTTGGTGATCGGTTGAGTCTGCGTGGTCATCGCGGTGCTCGGCATCACCCATGTCTTCTCGGGCCAGCCCACGACTGCCGCTGGCCGTGCTGAGGGTGCCGGCGCCATCGGTGCGGTCGCCGCCGGCCCGTTCGTCAGCGGACTCGGCGCTGTCGTCGGAACCACGTTGCTCGTCCTGATCGGCTTCTTCGGATTTCTGGTGATCACGGCCACGCCGGTTCACCAGATCGCCATTCGTGGCAGGACGTTGTGGGCCAAGGTGTTGCGCCGTCCGGACCCCTCGGCGGCGACCGACTCAGCCGATACCGGGGCGGACGGTACGGATGATGCAGATGCCGCGAACCAGGCGCTGGTCAAGATCCGGCTGCGCCGCCCGTCCCGCAGGCGCCAGGCCGTCCAGGCCGACGACGTGACAGACCCGACCACGCCGCATGGCTCCCTGCCGGACATCGCGACCACGGAGGCGGTTTCGGAGCTGCCGGCGATCACCAAGCCCGAACAGCTGGCCATCAATCCGCTGGACGGCGACTACCGGCTGCCGCCGGCGAACATGCTCAAGCCCGGCACGCCGCACAAGGCACGCAGTTCAGCCAACGACGCCACCATCGCCGCGATCACCAGCGTGCTGGACCAGTTCACGGTCGACGCAGCCGTCACCGGTTTCACCCGCGGACCCACCGTCACCCGGTACGAGGTCGAACTGGGCCCGGCAGTGAAGGTCGAGCGGATCACGAACCTCGCCCGGAACATCGCCTATGCGGTGGCCAACGACAACATCCGCATCCTCGCCCCGATCCCCGGCAAGTCAGCGGTCGGGATCGAGGTCCCCAACCTCGACCGGGAGATCGTGAGCCTCGGCGACGTCTTGCGTTCCTCCGCAGCCGTCCACGACCACCATCCGCTGCTGGTCGGACTGGGCAAGGACATCGAGGGCGGCTATGTCTGCGCCAATCTGGCCAAGATGCCGCACCTGCTGGTGGCCGGGGCGACCGGCGCCGGCAAGTCCAGCTTCATCAACGCGCTCCTGACCTCGTTGCTTCTGCGGGCCACTCCGGACCAGATGCGGATGATCCTGATCGACCCGAAGATGGTCGAGCTGACGCCGTACGACGGTGTGCCGCACCTGATCACGCCGATCATCACCGATCCCAAGAAGGCCGCGACGTCGCTTGTGTGGCTGGTCGAGGAGATGGAGCAGCGCTATCT